>JAFLCR010000006.1 GCA_017302755.1 Alphaproteobacteria bacterium | reverse complement strand
GCTGGTCGGCACCAGCAACGATCTGGTCGTGACCTCAGAAAGCGGAGCGCTAACGTTTGGCGGCAGTCCGGCGGATGGGGATATGCTCGTCCTTCAGCTTTACCGTGACGGCACGAACGATACGTTTACAGGAAACGCGCATTTTCTTGGGCTGGAGCTGTTCTACACGCGGGACGCGTTGAACGACGCCTAATGGATCCTGCGGTGAGTCGCAGGATGGCAGGTCAAAGCAGTACAAGAAACTTTCCGGAGCCGTCAGCCCGCGCGCACGCGGCGTTCCATGTGAGCGTTTCCGCGTGAGCGGGAAGCGGATCGGAAACAAACAAAAAGGAGAAGATCATGCTGGCGGAAGTGAGTTCCGAGGAGATACGCAGGTTGGTGCGCGAAGCGGTGCTGGAGACGCTCAGCAATCTGGGTTTCGATACGCGCGAAATGCAGGAAGTGCAGGCGGACATGCTGCATCTGCGTCGCGTACGCAAGGGAAGCGAGGAGATGCTGCGCGGTGTGCGCGCGTCGGCCGCAGCGGTGATGGTGTCCACGGGGTTGTATCTTCTGTGGGTGGCGGTGAAGCTGATGGTGGGGAAGGAGTAAATATGATTACGCTTTTAAGCACGTTGCTGGGGTTTCTCGGCGCGGCGATGCCGGACGTGTTCAAGATTTTCCGCGACCGGGCAGACAGGTTCCACGAGCTGGCCATTCTTGACCGTCAGATGGAGCTTCAGAAACTTGGGCTGTCGCAGCGGCTGGAGGAGATTCGCATTTCCAGCGAAGCGGCGGAGTCGCAGGCGCTGTACAAGACATGGAAAAGCGGTGTGGACTGGGTGGATGCGCTTAACGGCACCGTGCGGCCGGTGCTAGCCTACGCGTTTTTCCTGCTCTATTTCCTGGTGAAGATGGCCATGCTCGCGGGGCTTGCCAAGGTTCAGGGACAGGGGTTCCTCTATTCGCTGCCGCTGGTGTGGCAGGAAGAGGACCAGGCGATCTTCGCGGGCATCATCAGCTTTTATTTCGGGCAGCGCGCGTTGCGGAGGATGAGGGGAGGGCAACATGCCGAAGGTCACTGAAGAATACGCGCTGGCCTGCAGACGGGCGGTGGCGGTGGTGGACCGGGCGTTTGACGAGTTGTTCGTAGCGCTGGAAGTCACCAAGGCGGGATTCAACCCCGGCCAGCCGCGCGTGCCGGCGGGTAATGCCGAGGGCGGGCAATGGACGGCGGGGATAGGTGACTTCAGGGGAAGTGTTCCGCTCGGCCGGCTCGTGGGTGGCGAAGGGTTTGGCAGCGCGAGAGATAGATTAGGCATTGGCGGCGGCAGGCCGACCGCCACCATAAAGCCTGTTTATAAACCGTTGTCCAAGATATCTTCTCCGCGCGGCTCTGAGGGCCGAGGAAAGAGCGTTGTGAATGTTTTTGTCGGTGGGGCGGACGACGAAGAAGGGCTTTTGGGAAATCATCCTGTACGAAATTCATCCAGCTTGAGGGAAGGAGTTTACGGTAATAATTATTATGCCAACCATACTCAGGATATGGATATCGGTAGCTTCATCACCCGTTTGCCGAAGAATATCACGATAAACCTTATTGGCCATAGCTATGGCGGCGATACTGCGGCCAAAATTGCCGTGGCTAATCCAGGTCGTGTGGAAATGTTGGTGACTGTCGATCCGACAAGCTGGATTCGACCGGATTTCTCCAAGGTTAGGAATAGCGTGGGTACATGGATAAATGTGAATGCCGTAGGAAAACCTGGTTCATACAGCGTCGGTAATTTTTTTGCTGGTGTTGGTGGGAGATGGAAAAACGATCCGAAGGGATATTCTCATGTATTTATCTCAGCTTATGAAAATCATCCGGAATTTCAACGAATGATGGTTGTGCGGGACAACGATCAGCAGAAAAGTCCGGCCGAGATGTTGAATGCCTTAAGTGACAAGTAATCGCTTGATTATTGAAAACCTGGAATTTTTAGGCCTGTACCAAAAAGAATTACTGCCAGCGGCATACTTATTCCATAAGCAATAAGAGCAGATTTGCGGTGCCAGTAACGGAACCCCGCATAGGCCATGATCAGGAAGGGAACCGAACCCACCATCCATATTACTCCATCCCAGAACTGGGATGGGCTCTTCAAAAGCCAGATGGAGATATAGGTCGGCGATGCCAGAAAACGCGGAAGGGAAAAAAAAATGAATATTGCTAAATTAACCAGCTCGTTCGTACAGTCATCCATCGTACCAAACATGCCGGACATGTGCCAGTGCAGGGTGCAGGCATCAGCATCTTGAGGCCCAATCCAAAGGTGGTTGACGGCAATCCACAAATGACCGGTGACATTACCAAAAACTATCCATGCATAGCTATAGCCGCAAAAAATGAAAAACCAACGATGCGCGGAAAATAAAGACGCATTTTTGAAAATAACCATTTAATAACACCTATATAAAGGCTGCAACATACCAGTGCAAAGTGATAAGCGCCAGTATGACAGCCTTGGTTCATCAGAGCACTGGAAACCATCATGCAACCAGCACCGCACATGGTTACGGGCGAAGCCGGGCTTGATTTGCTGCGGCGCTTCGAGGGGTTCTCGGCACAAGCTTATCGCTGTGCGGCGGGGCATCTCACCATTGGGTATGGGCATGTGGTGCGGCAGGGTGAGGTATATGCCGACGGAATCTCCGAGGCCGATGCCTTGGCACTGCTGGCAAGGGATGTCGTGGTGGCGGAAGATGCGGTGCGGCGGTGTATTACCGCCCCGCTCAACCAGGCGCAGTTCGATGCGCTGGTATCCTTTGTTTTCAACTTGGGGGGAGGAGCGCTGCAACGTTCTTCCCTGCGCCGGAAAGTGAACCGGCAGGAGCATGATGAAATACCGGGTGAATTCCTTAAATGGGTCTGGGCGAGCGGAAAAAAGCTGCCGGGGCTGATTCGCCGCAGGCGTGCGGAAGCCGCGCTTTACACGCTGGGGTAAAGCGATTATATCGATTCTTCCTTGGGTTGCCCCGTTTTTGGACGTGGCAAGTCATTGAATTGTCATAATCCCCATGCAAAACCGTCACACCGCTTTCACATATTTCGCGTATGTAGAAAGTAGGAAGGATCATTAAAAACAATTCCATGGCTTACAATCTCAGCAAGGGTGAAAAATTCCTGGCGCCGCTGCATGTGTTGATCGTCGAAGACGATCCGCTCATGACCAAGCTGTTGCGCGACGTGCTGCATGCGCTTGGTTTTCGCGACATCCACAAAGTGACGGACGGCGTGCAGGCGCTGGACTACATGAAGAGCAACGCCGTCGATCTCGTGCTATGCGATTGGCTGATGCAGAACATGGACGGCATTGCCTTTACCCGTCAGATCCGCGCGGATTCGCTTTCGCCCAACCGTTTCGTGCCGATTCTAATGCTCACCGGCAAGGCGGATCGCAAAAGCGTTGAGAATGCCCGCGATGCCGGGGTAACGGAGTACCTGATCAAGCCGTTCAGCCTGCGCGATCTGTGCGAGCACATCCGCGAGGCCATTGAGCATCCGCGCAATTTTATTGTGTCGACCCATTATAAAGGGCCGGACCGCCGCCGCCGTGACGTTGGAGCGCCGGACGGCAAGGAGCGCCGCCATCAGGTGACGCTACTGCTCGATAGCGTGTAAACGCTTTTCATCCTTGCCTCGGCGTGCTATTCCTCCCGGCATTAACCGGTTGGAGATTCCATGCGTTTTCCCGTCAAATTCTTTCCCGATGTCACGAATTTCGACTTCATGGGCAAGCGCTGGCTTGGCTTTGCCATAAGCTTGATTTTAATTGCCGGGACTGTGGTGTCGTTGATGACAAAAGAGCTCAATTACGGCATCGACTTCACCGGCGGCGTGCTGATAGAGCTGCGCGCCCGGGAGGCGGTGGATCTTGCGGCGCTTCGTGACAAGCTGACGGGCGCCATGGATGCGGAAATCTCGCTCCAGACGGCGGGGGATCCGAAAGATGTGCTGCTGCGTGTGCAGTCGCATGGGGAAGAGGATCAGACGCAGGTGGTGGCAAGCACGAAGTCTCTGATTGGCGAAGTGCTCGGCCAGGAGATCGAATACCGCAAGATTGACTATGTTGGCCCCCAGGTGGGGCGGGAAATGGTGGAGAAGGGGTTGTGGGCGCTTGGCCTGGCTCTAATCGGCATCATGGGTTACCTCTGGTTCCGCTTTGAGTGGCAGTTTGGCCTGGGCGGGGTGGTGGCGCTGGTGCATGACGCGGTGGTGACGCTCGGCTTTTATTCGGTGATGGGGCTGGAGTTCAACCTCACGTCGATCGCCGCGATCCTGACCATTGTTGGCTATTCGATCAATGATTCGGTGGTGATCTATGATCGGGCGCGGGAGAATATGCGCAAATACAAACGCATGGCGCTTGATGAAATCCTCAATCTGAGCCTCAATGAAACCCTGGCCCGCACCATGATGACAGCGGGCACGGTGGTTCTCTCCTCGGTTGCGCTGGTGGTGTTTGGCGGCGAAGTGCTGAAGAGCTTCAGTCTTGCCATGCTGTTTGGGGTGATTATCGGCACGTATTCGTCCGTCTACATTTCCGCGCCGATTCTGATTTACACGAATCTCCGGCCGGAGGTGGCCCGCACCGGCAAAGAAGCCGAAGCCTGAGAAGCCGATTGCGGAAAAAGCCATTTTGGCGTAGGTTCTCCTTCCACTTTCAAGGATGACCATGCCCGAGCCTGCCGCCGACATCGCCAATCTTTCCTTCGAACAGGCCATGAAGGAGTTGGAGCAGATCGTCCGCCGGCTCGAAAGCGGCCAGGGTGAGCTTGAAAAAGCGATTGAGGACTACGCCCGCGGCACGGCGCTCAAGGCGCATTGCGAAAAACGCCTTGCAGACGCCAGAATGAAAGTGGAGAAAATCGTACAGACGCCCGACGGGCGCATGACCGCAGAGAAACTCGATGCCGATTGAACTATTGCAGAAAAAAGATTCCGCCTCTTTAGAAAAAGCCCTTCAGGAAGTTTCCGCCGCGCTTGAGGGAAAGATGGATCAACTGCTGCCGGAGCCGGAAAATGGCGAGGCGCGGGTGATTGAGGCGATGCGCTATTCCACGCTTTCGGGCGGCAAGCGGCTGCGGCCGTTTCTGATGGTGGCTTCGGCGGGGTTGTTCGGGGTGTGCCGCGAGGCGTCGCTGCAGACGGCGGCCGCATTGGAGTTCATTCACACCTACTCCCTGGTGCATGACGACCTTCCCGCCATGGACAATGACGCCCTGCGCCGCGGCAAGCCTTCGTGCCACATCCAGTACGACGAGGCTACCGCCATTCTGGCCGGTGACGGCCTGTTGACCTTTGCATTCCAGGTGCTGGCCGATCCTTCGACCCATCCCGATCCGGCGGTGCGGTGCGAGCTGATTCGCTGTCTCGCTCAGGCGGCGGGTTGCCGCGGCATGGTGGGCGGGCAGATGATCGATCTGCTGGCGGAGAACAAAGAGCTTTCCATTGATGAAGTGATCCGCCTTCAGCGGCTCAAGACGGGCGAGCTCTTCGCCATCGGCTGCGAAGCCGGCGCGATTCTTGGCAAGGCGCCACGGCAGATCCGCCAGGCGCTGTCGGGATATGCGCACGATCTCGGCCTGGCCTTCCAGATCACCGATGATTTGCTCGATGCCGAAGGCAGCCGCGAGAAAGCCGGCAAGGAAGTGCGGAAGGATGCAAAGCGCGGCAAGTCCACCTTCGTGTCGATCATGGGCATCGAGCGCGCGCGGTCCCAGGCGCAGATCCTGGCGAAGCAGGCCATCAACCATCTCTCCGTGTTTGACGAGCGGGCTTCTCTGCTGCGCGAAATGGCGGAATACGTCACCACCCGCAAGAGCTGAGCTTGGCGGTCACCATTTATCACAATCCGGCATGCGGCACGTCGCGGAACGTGCTGGCCTTCATCCGCGAAACCGGCATCGAGCCGAAGGTGGTCGAATATTTGAAAACGCCGCCTTTGCGCGAGGAGCTGGCAACGCTCATCACGCGCATGGGCGTTGGCGTGCGCGATGTATTGCGCCAAAAGGGCACGCCCTATGATGCATTGGGATTGGCCGATCCGAAATGGAGCGATGATCAACTGCTCGACTTCATGATGAAACACCCCGTCCTCATCAACCGGCCGATCGTGGTGACGGCGAAGGCGGTGAAACTGTGCCGTCCGTCGGAGACGGTCAAAGAAATCCTCTGAGCTTTATGCCGAAGCAACGCGCCGATCAGCTGGCGGTGGAGCAGGGGCTCGCGGAAACGCGCAGCCGCGCTCAGGCGCTTATCATGGCCGGCGAAGTATTCTGCGGCGAACGGAGGATCGAAAAAGCCGGCGATATGTTGCCGGAAGATGCGGAGCTTTCCCTGCGCGGTAATCCATGCCCCTGGGTATCACGCGGCGGACTTAAACTGGCGCGCGCCCTGGAGTTATGGCCGCAGGATCTGTCGGGAAAGATTGCAGTGGATGTCGGCGCGTCCACCGGCGGATTCACGGAGGTTCTGCTGCATCACGGCGCGGCGAAGATATATGCGGTCGATGTGGGGCAGGGGCAGCTTGCCTGGAAGCTGCGGCAGGATGCGCGTGTGGTGTTGCTGGAGAAAACGAATGCGCGCCATCTTACCGAAGCCGACATTCCCGAGGCGCCCGACATCGTGGTCTGCGACGCCAGTTTCATTTCCTTGAAAACCGTGCTTCCCGCCGCACTCAGCCTGGCGAAGCCGGGCGCGGTATTGATCGCTCTCATCAAGCCGCAATTCGAAGCCGGGCGGGAGAAGGTGGGCAAGGGTGGCATTGTGCGTGATGTGGCGGTGCACGAAGAAGTGTGCGACGCCATCACGTGCTGGCTGGAAAGCACCGGCTGGGATGTTAAAGGGCTGGCGGAAAGCCCCATTACCGGCGCCAAGGGAAACCGGGAGTTTCTGATTTTTGCCCTGAAAAGCTGATAAGTTTTATGATTGGCTGATAAAAGCCCGCAGTATCGCTGTCGTCTTCTCTACCTCTTCGAGCGGTGGAAGATGGCCGCATTGCGGCAGTTCGTGCAGGAGCGCGCCTGGAATGCCATTCGCCATTTCATGAGCCAATTCAGGCGGAGAACGCTGATCGTCCGCGCCGACAATCACGACGCTGGGGCATTGGATCTTCGGCAGCAGCGGCCGCTGGTCGCGCCGGCCGATGATGGCCTCCTCGTGCATCAGGAAGGTTTCCATGCCGATGCGCTCCGCCATGGCAAAGACCGTGTCCGCCACGCTGCCCTCCAGATGTTTCGCGTGCACCAGCGTCGGCAGCAGGCGCGGGGTGACGCCTTTGAATTTGCCTTGCTCCGTGAGCTTCATCAGGCGGCGTCTTGTTTCGGTTTGCTCCATCGAGTCGGGGCGGGCGGAGGTAGCGACGAGGGCCAGTTTCGTGATCCTGTCCGCCTCCAGCCGCATCATTTCCAGCGCCACGAAGCCGCCCATCGACAGCCCGGCGAGGGCGAAGCGGCGCGGCGCCTTGGCCAGAATCGCCTCGGCAATGGCCGTGATACTGCGGCGGGCGGGCAGTTCCACCACCTTTGGGGCGCAGATATCCGCCAGATTCGCGGTCTGATGCGCCCACAGCGCCGCGTCGCAGAGCAGGCCGGGAAGGAAGAGGAAGGGGGCGTGGAAACTCAAGAGAAATCCATTAGTTCAAATTTTAACTAAATTTTCAGCGACGCGGTGTATGCTGATTAGAATAATATAATAAACTAATCATAACAGCTACCTAGCAGGAAAATCGCCATGGCTCTATTGCAATCCCTGACGTCGTTCATCAGCCGCATTGTCGATCGTGTCGCTGGCACGGAGCCGATGGACATTCCTTCTGATGCCTCGATTTTCTATGCACGCCACAGCTCTTCGCAGCGCAGGCGTTAAACTACCTCCACCACCAGCAGCCCGTCACTGAGGCCCAGCGCGGTTTCAATCGAATCCGCCAGCCGGTTGCCAAGATCGGGCTTGACCACGATGCGGTCCACCACGACTTCGATGTCGTGCTTCTTGTTCTTATCGAGCGCGGGCGCTTCGGCGATCTCATAAAGCTTGCCGTTTACCTTCAGGCGCTGGAACCCTTTTTTCTGCAATTCCGCGATTTCCTTGCGATGCTCGCCCTTCTGCCCGCGCACGATGGGGGAAAGCAGCATGATTTTTGTGCCTTCAGGCAGGGCCATGATGCGGTCGGCCATCTGTGACACGGTCTGGCTTTCGATGGGCAGGCCCGTGGCAGGCGAGTAAGGGATGCCGATGCGCGCATAAAGCAGGCGCAGGTAATCGTAGATCTCCGTCACCGTGCCGACCGTCGAGCGCGGGTTGCGGCTGGTGGTTTTCTGGTCGATGGCGATGGCGGGCGAAAGGCCGGAGATGGAATCCACATCCGGCTTGTTCTGCACTTCCAGGAACTGGCGGGCATAGGCGGAAAGGCTTTCCACATAGCGGCGCTGCCCCTCGGCGTAAATGGTGTCGAAAGCCAGGCTCGACTTGCCGGATCCGGACAAACCCGTGATCACAATCAACTGATTGCGGGGAAGGTCGAGATTGACGTTCTTGAGGTTATGCTCCCGCGCGCCGCGGACGCTGATTTTTTCTTCCATCTGAGCAGTTCATTTCGCTTGCGTATTGAAGGGGGGATATTATGTTCCCATGCAAAGAAAAGCAAGGATAACACAGGGAGAAAGACATGCATCTGACCACATCTGCCCCATCCGTCGGTATCGACTTCATGCCCGGAAAAGGCTCGCTGGTGTTTGTAGACGCCTTTGTGACGGAAGTGGCGCTGGAGCGCCCGGTCATTATCATGTGTCCGCCGACTTATTTCGATACGGAGATCACCGAGCACTCCAACGCGTTCACGCGCAACGGCTTCGCCGAATTCCAGAACAACAAGGAGATCATGCGCCAGGCGGCGATGGAGCAGTACCTTATGCTCCGCGAGCTTTATGTTCGGCTCGGTGTAACGGTGATCGAGATCACGCCCGAGCATGGGCTTTACGATCAGGTCTTCGCCACCGACTCCTCCAAGCATTACATCGTCATGGAGGAGGACGGGAAGGGCGGCCTGCGCTATGCGGGACAAAGCGTCACCGTCTTTGCCGGCAACTACACTAACGCGCCGCGCCAGCCCGAGGAGGATTTCAAGCGCGAGCTGCTGGAGAGCATCTTGCCCGGAGAGCACACCATTGTGCTGCCGGAAAGCGGGCAATTGCCCTCGCATGTGGAGCGCGTCATGCGCGGCCATCGTTATGAAACCATTACTGAGAAGCTTGAATTCGGCGACACGCGTCACGACATTGCGCGTGGCCTGATCTGGGCGGGCAAAGGCGTACGCTCGAACGATGCGGCACACCGGCAGCTTGAACAACACACCGGCATTCCCGTGGTGACGCTTGACGTAGAGCAGCCCTTCTATCACATGGACACGCTGATGCTGCCTCTGCCGAGCGGGCATATCCTGCTCTGCGAGGATGGCCTCACGCCGGAATCGTTGGCGAAGTTCAAGTCCCTCGCTTTCAACGAGCGATTCCCGGAGGAGAAATACCTCATCAAGGTCTCGCTTGAGGACGCGATGAAGTTCGCCTGCAACGGCGTGTGCGTTGGCGGAAATGTCATTCTTCCTCCGGTGTCGCAGGAACTGCAGGACGACATCCGCGCCGCGGGATATGACGTGCATATCTCGCCTATCAGCGCGCTCAGGCTTTCGGGCGGCGGTCATAACTGCATGTCGGATTTTTTGACGACGCTGCATGTAGCCGGCGGGCACGTGGCGGCGTTTTTCCGCAATCTTTCCCAAGGTGACGCGCATCGCGCGGCATGACCGCGAAAGGCGTTAAGGAAATTGCGCTGGTCAATTCCCGTAAGTTTCGCTATGCGTTATTGGTTCATTCGATGATTTGCAGTGGAGTAAGGGGTTATGGCAGGGAGCATCAATAAAGTCATTCTGGTCGGCAATCTGGGCAGGGATCCGGAAGTTCGCACCACGCAGGACGGCAAGGAAATCGCGAACCTCAACGTGGCGACGTCGGATTCCTGGCGCGACCGCAATACCGGCGAGCGCCGCGAGCGCACCGAGTGGCACCGCGTCGTGATCTTTAATGACGGCCTGGTGACGATCGCCAAGAATTATCTCCGCAAAGGCTCCAAGGTGTATCTCGAAGGTTCGCTGCAAACACGCAAATGGACCGACCAAGCTGGCGTGGAACGCTATTCGACCGAAATTGTGCTTCAAGGCTTTGGCAGCAACCTCACGCTGCTCGACAATCCGCGCAACAATAACAGCGATTCCTATTCGGAAGGCGGCAGTGCCGGGTATGAAAATAACGGTGGCCAGCGGGGCAACTATCAGCAGCGCCCGCAGAAAGCTGCCGCATCGGCCGAAGATCTCGACGACGAAATCCCCTTCTAAGGCTCCGCTTTTCAGCGGCAGCCTTATTTGATGTAATAGTAGTGCATCATCGTATTGTTGTCGTAAACCTTGCCGGTGGCGGAATAGGTCGGTTCCTGGCCAGTTTTTTGGGCGCAGGCGGCAAGTACGGCTAATGCTGCCAGCAGGCAGACGGTGCGAAGGCACAGCATAAAACCCTCCTAGATGATCCGGTTTCGTGAGTGGGTGCGTACCTGTGCGCTTGGCTCAGCGCTGAATCTTCACTGCAATCCTTTGCGGCGGGCCTATATGGCCAGTGGGAAAGGACGTTTTTTATACTAAAAATAAAGAACCATGACAGTTCTGTGACATGTATGTCATAAAACTGTCATAATGTAAACAACAATCCTAATGCTGCGGTGCGTCAATTTACTTAAGATTAATCTGTGATTTGGGCGCTTTAGGAGCGCAACATTGCCGTTTCGCCCACCAGGCGGGAGGAGCAGCGCACGGAACCATCTTCGGCGATGTAGAAGCTGATCGGCACTTCCGCGCCGTTGGTGACCCCGCGGTAACTGCCGAAATCGGCCGCGGTCACGACCTGGTAACCGCGTTCTTCCAATGCTGTTCTGGCTGGTTCGTCCATTTCGGGAACCAGAATGACGGGGCGTTCCGTAATGCCTGCGCCAAGCACCATGTAATTGGCGTCCATGGTGGCGGGGTCGCTGTCCAGCATCACGATGTCGCTGCGGCCATTTGTCTGGAAGCGTGCGGCTAGCCTGCGTGCGAGATCGGGGTTGCGCGTCTCTAAATCATCCCAGACGCCGGGATCGACGGTCAGCACAGGCGGCACGCCGTTGCCGCCGGGCAGAATGTTGAAACGGCCGTCGATGTGATCGCCATGCGCCACCGTCGCATAAGCCAGAGACTCATTATAGACACTCATATAAGACGCATAAAGTTCTGGGTCTTCCGCTTGCAGGCGCAAGCGGCCAGGTTCATCGAGCAGCACGCCCCATTCGTTCCAGATGTCATCGTAAGAAAGGGTGATTCCGAAGCCTATCTGCAGGGCGCGTTCCAGTTCTTCACGGGTCAGCCGCGACTGCAGCCCGAAGAAACCGTCAAATGCGAATTCGTGTTGCCGGGCGAAACTATCGAACCTGCGGCCATCGCGGGTGATGCTGCTCAGCAGGGAATAAACCTCCAGCCCGGGAATCTCGGCTTCCATGGTTGCCTTGAAACGGGAAAATTCCGGGTTATCCTCCGGCACGCCGACGAACAGCATGTTCTCGAACGAGATGATGCCGCCGTTCTCGAAGCCATTGGAGGTGAAAGGTAGCGTGGTGACGGGCAAATCCTGGCCGGTCACGTCTTCGAAAGCCTGGCGCAGTTGAAGCTGGTTGCCAAGCACCTCTTCACGCAGGCCGCTTACTATGAAATAGCGGCCACCCACCTCGAACATGGCGTCGCGCACGAAGACTTCCAGATCGGTGCCGGTGGTGTTCGCGCCGTCGATCACCACCACGCAGGCACCGCTTTCCCTGAGCGCGTTGACCATCAACTGCCAGTCCATCGCCATTTTGAAATTGTCGTGGAAAGAGGCCGCCAGGTCGGGGTCGCGCTGCGACCAGATGGCGAATTCCTCCGGCGATGCGACGATCACCGTCTGCTGGCCCTGCTGCGGGGAGGCGATGGCGGGCGTCGCGGGCATGGGGATCGCCAGGCTCGCATGGGTTTCCTGCAGCACCGCGAAGGCGACGGAAAGGAAGGTTTCGTCGTCCGCGGCGCGGATGCGCGCGGCTCCGTTGGTAGGAGGGAAGGCCCGAACGATCAAGTCTCCGGCAGGCATGCGGATGGTATTGTCGTAAGAGAGGAATCCCGTTTCGGTGTTCACATACCAGTCCAGCATTTCCAGGATGGCGGACTGCAGCTCTTCGCGCGGCGCCACGCCAAACCGCGCCGTGAAATCACTGAATCCGCGATTCTGCATCAGCCCGAAAAGCCCGTCCGGACGTATGCCGAGCGGCTGGGTGAGGAAAAACACCTGCAGATCCTGCGCGGTTGTCTGCTGTTCAAAGAAATCCGCCTGCACCTGAAAATCGAAAACCGGTGCCGCGTTCAGTTGCAGGGCAGGGCACCAGCCTTCGTAATCGCCGCTGAGGTTGCGGCCCGTATCCTGCGCATAGGCGAAACGCACGCCGCCCCTGCTTGCCAGCAGGCTCAGCAGCAGCAGGTTGAAGACCATGAATGTCGCGAAAGGACGCTGAGTAGGCATAAGCGTGGCGCAAGGGAAGATGAGCTTCCATCCTATACGCGCAGCTTGACGGTTTTATGAAGGGCAGCTCCATTAAGGTGCTGGATTGTTTATTTATGCCGGCTGCGTGCGATAGAAAGGCGAGGCGATAAGACTCAAAAACTCCTTGCGGGTTTTGTCATCGCTCTTGAAGCGGCCGCTCAAATGGCTGGTCTGCATGGAGACGCCCTGCTTGTGCACGCCGCGCATGGTCATGCACTGATGCACGGCTTCAACCACCACGCCCACGCCACGCGGCTGGAGAATGTCGTTGAGGGCGTTGGCGATCTGCGCCGTCATCTTCTCCTGGATCTGGAAACGCTTGGAATAAGCGTCCACGAGGCGTGCGAGCTTGCTGATACCCACCACTTTCTTATCTGGCAGGTAGGCGATATGCGCGCGGCCGATAAAGGGCAGCATGTGATGCTCGCACAGCGATTCGAAGGGAATGTCCTTCAGCACCACCATCTCGTCGTAATCCGCCACCTCCTTGAAGGTTTTGCTGAGGATATCGTGAGGGTCGACATTGTAGCCGGAAAGCAGTTCCTCATACGCGCTCACCACACGGCGCGGCGTTTCGCGCAGGCCTTCGCGTGACGTATCCTCGCCTGCCCAACGCAGGAGCGTGCGGATTGCCTCTTCGGCTTCGTCGCGGGATGGGCGTGTGGCGGACATGGCGGCTTTATATTCTATAAGCGCTTACGCTGCAATACGGCAGGAGACAGGCATATGCAGAGCGTTATCGGCATAGAAGCAATCGCCGTCGGGCTGAAAGCCAAGGCGGGCAAAGAAGCGCTTCAGCGTCAGCCGTGTGCTGGCGCGAAGCTTCTGGATGCCGCGCTGACGGAGAGCCTCCACGATATGCCCCATGAACGCCGTGCCCTGGTTTTTGCCGCGCGCTTCGGGCAGCAGGGCGATATCGACCAGGCGGGCATTGCCGTCGTCTAGCAGCAGGCAGGCGGCGCCGGTCGGCTTGCCGTTGGCGCGAAGCACGAACCATAGCGGTAAGGCCTTGCCCGGATTGCCGATTTTGCCTTTGGCCAGGCCAAAGCGCTCTAGCACTGCGTGCGATTCTTTCATGATCTGGCTTTCCGCTACGCCGCTACAGGCGATTTCAAGGTCTCCCAGCGTGGCCAGACCCGCTTCTGTAGAGACGGCGCCGCTACGGAAGAAGTTAAGGATATTCCCCATTTTTTTTATACTCTAATTTTGTGTGGTTTCGCTCCCGTTTATAGGCCGGGAGCTTCAGCCTTTGGGTGAAATTTCGATGACATATTGATGAAGGAACTGTGTCAACGGCGGGTTCAGCAGCATATCCTCCTTCCATATGTCGCGCATGGTCTCGGCCGCGACATTGCCGCCGGAGATAATAACCAGCATTTCGCGCCCCGGTTTCTGCGTCAGTCCCCACCGTGCCGCGGCGGCCATGGCCATGGCACTTGTCGGTTCGACGACGCATTTGAGCAGGTGCGCGAGCCACTGCGCCCAGTAGCATAATTCGGATTCCGTGATTTCGACTATGCCGTTCGTGCGCTGCAGGTATGCGAAAGTGCGGGGGGAGACGGCCAGCGTGCGCGCCCCGTCTGCAAGGGTTTTGGGCGAATCCGGCCAGCGGAAGATATTGCCTTCGCGTAGCGAGCGCGCGGCGTCGTTGGCGTTGAATGGCTCTGCGCCCCAGACCTCGGCCTGCGGGTAAAGCAGTTGCTTGGCGAGCCAGGTGCCGGAGAGCAGTCCTCCGCCGCCGATGGGGGCGAAGATCGCATCCGGCTTTTCGCCGTCTTCCAATGCTTCCAGGCAGGCGGTTCCCTGGCCGGCGATGACGTCATCAAGATCGTAAGGCGGCAGCAGAAAGGCGCCGGCGGCGGCGTCGCGCTTCGCGGCTTCCTCGGCCTCGACGCGGGTGGGGGTGATGATGACCTCCGCCCCGTAGGCCCGGGTTGCCTGCTGCTTGATCGCGGAGACGATCTTCGGCAGGTAGATCCTTGCTGGGATGCCAAGCGCCGCCGCTGCCCACGCCACGCCCTGGGCGTGGTTGCCGGAGCTGTACGCCACGACGCTAGAAGGCAGCTTTCCCGCTTCCTTGAGCGCGAGCAGGGCGTTCAGCGCCCCGCGCGATTTGAAGGCTCCAGCCTTCTGAAAAGTCTCCATTTTAAACCGCACGCGGTGCCCCAGCCAGTCATTCAACCTTGCCGATTCGAGAATCGGGGTTCGATGCAGGAAGGGTGAAATGCGTTTCTGAGCATCACGGATAACCTGCGGATCCATCAGGGAAGGTAAGGTTGCAGCGGGTTTGGATAAGGGTTTCATGGGAGAATTTGACGTTTCCTTTCGGGCGAATTTCTGCTTACATCAGTTAAATTTTTCATAAGAGAAGGCATATCATGGACGGGATCCATTCGGCATTTTCCCTGATCGGCAAAGGCGGCTTCACCATGTTCATCCTGGTCGGGCTGTCGGTGTATGCGCTTGCCGTAGTCATATTCAAATTCTGGCAGTTTTATAAGAGCAATTTATTCGCGGAGGGGTTTGCGGAACCTGCATTGCTCGAGCTGCGCCGGGGCAATTTCAAGGTGGCGATGCAACAGCTTCAGGCCATCCACGGCCCGGTGGCGCGCGTGGCCGAGGCGGCGGTGGTCGCGGTGGCCGACCGCAACATGACCCGTGAAGACAAGGAAGCCGAGGTTTCCCGCGTCGGCCTGCTCCAGATGCGCGATCTCGAATCGCAGATGAAGGGGCTTTCGATGGCGGCGAATATCAGCCCGTTGCTCGGGCTGTTCGGCACGGTGGCCGGCATGATCACCGCGTTCTCGCGGCTGGAGGAGGCGGGGTCGCGCGTGGACCCGTCCGTGCTCGCGGGCGGTATTTGGGAAGCGCTGATTACCACTGGCGGCGGCCTGGCGGTGGCGATTCCGGCGCTGGCGGCCTACCACATCCTCGACGGCATCATCGACAAGGTGCGCGCCAGCATGAAGGATGTGGCCGTGCGCATTCTCGCCGTGGACGAAGCACTGCGCCTTGCCGAGATTCACGACCAGAAAGTGGCGAGCCTCGAAGAGCAGCGCAAGCTCATCCGCCAGGAGCACGAGGAACGGGCGCAGGAGATCGAGTCCAAGGCCAGCGAGATCCAGCAATGGCAGGAAGAGCTGCGCCAGTTCCATGAGCAGCTCGAAGCCGAGCGCAAGGAGATTCGCGAGAAGATTTCTTCGCCCGGCACCAGCGCTACGTTGCGCCTGCTGAGTCCGAGATACGGGAGTTAAAAACAGTCATTCCTGCGAAGGCGGGAATCCATAACCACGGACGGCGAAAATAACCGGAAGCGGAAACTCCTTGCCGCCAGTGAGTATGGATTCCCGCCTTCGCGGGAATGACAAGAATGAATGAAGCTATGATAGATTTCGGCGAAAAAAGGCGCGGCCAGCAATCCATGATCCTCACCTCGATGGTGGATGTGGTGTTCCTGCTGACTATTTTTTTCATGCTCACCTCGAGCTTCGTGAAGACGGAGTCGATCGAGTTGTCGCTGCCGCCCGCCGACAAGGCGGCGAGCGTGGCGCCGGAGAGCAACGCCAACATCATTGTCATTGTGCTGGCGGACGAGAAGCGCGTCTTTCTGGGCCGCTCGCGGGTAACGGAACAGGAGCTTTCCGAGAAGCTGAAGCTTCTGGTGCGCAACAACCCCGACCGCAAGATACTGCTCATGAGTTCGGAGGTAAACAGCGTGCAGGAGGTGGTTGCGATCATGGACGTGATCTACCAGGCCGGCGGACGCAACATCGCGGTGGCCAACTGGAAGCCAAGGGAATCATGATCGAGAATGATTTTACCCGCGCCGGTCTGTTCACCGCGCCGCGTTCCGCGGAACCGGAGATCAACCTCATTCCCATGATCAACGTGGTGTTCTTGCTCCTGATCTTTTTCCTGGTTTCAGGCACGGTGGAGAAGATGGAGATCATCCCGATCGACATCCCCGTCGCCTCCAGCGGCAAGATGTTGGACGAAGGTCATGTTGTGGTTGTGCTCGGCAGCCATGATGAAGTAATCGTCAACGACGAATTGTATACCTGGGAAACGCTTCAGGAGACGCTCAACACCGCGCTCAGTGAAAACAAGGAGCGCGTGGTGACCATCAAGGCGGATTCCAAGCTTCCTGCCAAGCGCATGATCGACACCATGAACATGGTGAAGAATGCGGGCGGCCAGAATATCTCGCTCATCACGCAGAGAGTCGGGCCATGATGGGGGCGGTATCCAGGCCCGAGATTGTTACCGACAGGCGCTTTCTTATCAGCCTGCAAGCCGCCGCAGCCGTGCATGCGCTGGCGATTTTCGGCTGGGGTCTGTTTCCGCATGACGACGTCATGACCCTTCCGGTCAAAACGCTCAATATCCGCATCGGCAGCGCGTCGGAATTTCTCGGCAAGCCCGCTGAGCCGGCCTCATCGCCGTCATCGGGCAACGCTTCCGCCGCCCCCGCCGCCGTGCCCTCCAGTACAGTTCCCCAGACGTCGAAATCCACCATGACGGCGGCGTTGCCCACGTTCAAGCCGAAGGAAAAAGAACCGGAATCGGTGGCACAGAAGACGCCCGAGCCGAAAGTGGAGGCGGCGCCTGAGCCGAAAGTTGCGGAACCCAAGGCGCCAGTTGTGGAAAAGCGCGTTCCGCTTTCCACCCCGCGCGAAATGAGCGAGGAGGAGCTGAAAAAAGAACTCAGCAAGCCTGCCGCGCCCAAGCCGGTGTCACCTCCCACGCCGCCGCAACCGCAGACGGAGGCATCGCGGCTGGTGCGCAACAACCGCGCGGAGGCGGCGGCGCAGGCCTCCCCGTCCGTTTCGCAGTCTGCGGGGCAGCAGGATACCGCGGCCAGCCAGTTGAACGCTGCCGGAGCCACGCGGGGCATAGGGCAAGGCGGTAGCGCCGGTGCGCCCACCGCCCAACAGGCCGAGGTGATGGCCCGTTTCGAGCAGGTGCTGTCGCAATGGCTCCAGCGCCACAAGAAATACCCGCCCGAAGCCCGCGCCCAACGGTTGGAGGGCCAGGCGGTGATCCGCCTGCGCATCGACCGCATGGGTAATGTGAAATTCTACCGCCTTCAGCAGCGCACCGGGCACGATTCGCTCGATCGCGCCGCGCTGGAAATGGTGCGCGCCGCCAACCCCGTGCCCCAGGTGCCGGACGAATATCCTGCCGGAACGCTGCTGGAATTCCTGGTGCCGGTACACTTTACCCTGCGGTAGTTGTCCGTTTGCTCCCGCTGCGCGGCTTCGCCGCTCAGATGGAGCACCGCGTGGCGCGGGCTGACGGCTCTGAGGTTCCTTTAAAGGGCGGTTGCAAGGCCTACAATTGCTTGAATTTCCTGCCGCGCATGGTACACAGGCCGGACGTAAAAAACGAAGCAGGATTCCGTGAGCAAAACCCGCACCCTTCTCGTCACCGGCGCCGCCGGGTTTATCGGCAGCACCTATGTTCGCCAGGCGTTGGCGGCGGGTTACCGCGTGGTGGTGCTGGATGCGCTCACCTATGCCGGCCACAAGGAGAACCTCGCCGAACCGCAGCTGCACCCGGCTTTCACCTTCGTGCAGGGCAATATCGGCGACGGCAAGCTGGTGCCGCAGCTGCTCGCGGAGCACCAGGTGGACGCGATCGTGAATTTCGCCGCCGAGTCGCATGTCGATAATTCGATCGCCAGTCCCTCGGCCTTCATCATGACGAACATCGTCGGTGCCTACACACTGTTCGAAGCCGCGCGCGCCTGGTGGAAGAACATGCCCGCGGAGAAGCAGGACGGTTTCCGCGTTGTCCACATTTCGACTGATGAAGTTTATGGCTCGCTCGGCGAGACCGGCAAGTTCACCGAAACCTCGCCCATGCGCCCGAATTCGCCTTATTCCGCGTCGAAGGCGGCAGCGGACCATCTCGCCCGCGCCTGGTTCAAGACTTACGGCGTGCCGGTGGTGGTTACCAACTGCACGAATAATTACGGGCCTCGCCAATTCCCGGAAAAGTTGATTCCGCACATGATCACCCGCGCTCTGGGCGGCCAGAGCCTGCCCGTTTACGGCGACGGCATGAACATCCGTGACTGGATCCATGTGGAGGATCACTGCCGCGGTGTGATGCTCGCGCTTGAGCAGGGCAAGCCCGGCCAGACCTATGCCTTCGGCGGCAATGCCGAAATCACGAATATCGAGCTGGTGAAGAAACTCTGCGCCACGCTGGATGCGCTTCGTCCCCGCAGCGACGGCCGCTCCTATGAAGGGCAGATCGCGTTTGTTCCCGACCGCCCCGGCCATGACCGCCGTTATGCGATCGACGATTCCAAGGCGGAGAAGGAGCTGGGCTTCACCCGCAAATACAATTTCGAGAGCGGCCTCAAGAGCACGGTGGAATGGTACCTCTCCAACGATGCGTGGTGCTCCTCCGTCACCAAGAAGGCGGCGTGATGAAAGGCATCGTCCTCGCCGGCGGCTCCGGAACGCGCCTCGCACCCGCCACCTCGGTGATCTCAAAGCAGATCCTGCCGATCTACGACAAGCCAATGATCTATTATCCCGTCTCGCTGCTGCTGCTGGCGGGCATCAAGGATATTCTCATCATCTCCACCCCGCGCGACCTGCCGATGATTCGCGATCTGATGGGCGACGGCAGCCGCTTCGGTGTAAAATTCGAATACGCCGAGCAGCCGAAGCCAGAGGGCATCGCCCAGGCCTTTATCATCGGCGAGAAGTTTATCGGCGATTCGTCGGTTTGCCTGGTGTTGGGCGACAATATTTTCTATGGCAACGAATTGGCGCGCAGCCTTTCCGGTGCGAACGAGCTGAAGCAAGGAGCGCGTGTTTTTGCCTACCGCGTCAAAGACCCCGAGCGCTATGGCGTGGTGGAATTCGATGCCTCCGGCAAAGCGCTCTCGCTGGAGGAAAAACCGAAACATCCGAAATCGCACTGGGCGGTGACGGGGCTGTATTTTTACGACGCGGAGGTGGTGAAGATCGCGAAAGCGCTGAAGCCTTCCGCGCGCGGCGAGTTGGAAATCACCGATGTGAACAAGGCCTATCTCGACAAAGGCACGCTTTCCGTGGAGCGCATGGGCCGCGGCATCGCCTGGCTCGACACCGGCACGCCGGATTCGCTGCTGGCTGCGGCGCAGTTCGTGCAGACCATCGAGGCGCGCCAGGGTCTCAAAGTCGCCTGTCTTGAGGAGATCGCTTTCCGCAAGGGCTTTATCAACGATGCGGGGCTGGAGCGCTTGGCCAAAGGCTACGGCGCGAACAATCTCTACGGCCAATATCTCACCATGGTGCTCGCCGATAAGAAGGAGGACTGGGCATGATGCCGGATCCCTGTCCCTCGATCGAGGGCAAGGTCGCGGTGTTCGGCATCGGCGGCCAAGTCGGCTCGGCATTGACCCTGGCGCTTGGCGAAAAAGCGATTCCGCTGAGCCGCGAGGCGGTGGACCTCTCCGAACCTCTGAAGGTTTCGGAAATGCTGTTTGCGTTGAAGCCTGCCGCGGTCATCAACGCCGCCGCCTACACGGCGGTCGACAAAGCCGAACAGGAAGAGGCGCTGGCGACCGCGATCAATGCCGATTCCCCGGCAATCATGGCCGATTACTGCTCCACGCATAACATTCCGTTCCTGCATTACTCGACCGATTACGTCTTCAACGGCGAAGGCGACCGCCCCTGGGTGGAAAGCGACACGCCCGCGCCGCTTTCCGCCTACGGGCGCAGCAAGCTCGCGGGTGAGCGCAAGCTGGCGGAGATCGGGGGGAAGCATCTCATCCTGCGCACCTCCTGGGTGTTCGATGCCTTTCACACCAATTTCTTCAACACCATGCTGCGCTTGGGGCGTGAGCGCGAGGAAATCGCGGTGGTGGGCGACCAGTTCGGCGCGCCGACTTATGGTCCGCACCTGGCGGGCGGGTCGCTGGCGGCGCTGGAGCGCGCGGTGCGGATGGACCAGTTCCCCACCGGCGTCTACCACATGGCCGCCGAGGGCGTGACCACGTGGAAGGATTTCGCCGAGGCGATTTTCGAGGGCGCGCTGGAATCCGGCATCCTCAAATCCGCGCCCGTCGTGCGGGCGATCACGTCGGAGGAGTTCGGCGCCCCGGCGGTGCGCCCGAAAAATTCCCGTCTGTCGATGGAAAAACTGAAATGGGTGTTCGGCATCGCGCTGCCCGACTGGCGCGACGGCCTGACCCACGCCTTGGAGATTAAACGTGAAGCTGCACGCCACGCCCATTGAGGGGCTTGCCATTGTCAAACTGAATGTCCACGGCGACGCGCGCGGCTTCTTCGTCGAGCGCTTCCACGAAGCCAAATTCGCGGAGGCCGGACTGCCGACGCATTACGCGCAGGACAATCACTCCCGCTCTGCGCCCGGCGTGCTGCGAGGCCTGCACTGGCAGGACGATCCGCCCCAGGGCAAGCTGGTGGGCGTCACCCGCGGCCGCGTGTGGGACGTCGTGGTGGACATCCGCAAAGGCTCGCCCACCTTCGGCAAGCATTTCGGCCTGGAGCTTTCGGATTTGAACGGCCTGCTGCTGTGGATTCCGCCTGGGTTCGCCCACGGCTTCTGCGTGCTCGACGACGAGCCGGCGGACATGCTCTACAAGGTGACGGCGCCCTACAACCCAAAAGGGGAGGGCGGGGTACGTTTCGACGACCCGGATTTGAACGTACCCTGGCCGGTGGATATAAAAAAGGCGGTTATTTCGCAGCGGGATCAATCGCTTCCCTATTGGAGGGAATGGTTAAATTCTTGATGGGCTACTCGCCGTTGCATCTTTCCTTGTCATAGAAACTTAAAAAAAGGAAGCTACACTGGAAAAATGTAAAAAAGATCGAGAGATGCAGTCATGGTCTTTTACCACAGAGAAAAATTTGTCGACGCCCACAACGTGGGGCACCCGCTTTTGATACCTAACGTCATCAAGACGTTGGCATGGGATCGAGATAGAGCGGGTGGCTACTACTACGAGCCTTTCCAGGCCATACTGGCGGAGAAGGGCTACGAAGAGATCGAAAAGCTTGGAAAAGCTAATGCGCATGGTTTTACAGCCCGTACTCCTGACGGCAAGGGCTTTAAGGTGATACCAGGCGATCACCTGGCCATTGTAGAGGTGCCGCAGGTATGGCAACCATACGATGCCGCCTTTCTTCGCGGGCCAAGGGCAGAACGCGATCAGAGAGATGGCATATTGATGGCGGATGTCACGCTATTGGATCAGGCGTGTGTAAGCAGGGGGGGGAATTACACGGGGGTCATGAACAAATTACTGGCCCGCTATGGTCTTGGCGTTGATGATGATACAAATAACATCGCAGTAGTGCATCACCCTGATTTTCCCGCAGAGGTTGAAGGGATGCGGCTGGACCATTGGCTTCCTTTCGTGATTGATTACGGTTCATTGAAGCTTTTGCCAGGATATGATCTGGAAACAGCGATTGCGGCGGCCCAGGCATGTCCTATTTATAGTGGAATGCAGCGGCTGGTTGATCCTGAATATGCCAGACTGGAGCATAATTTTTCCTGGGATTGGCTGATGGAGCTTTCATTAAGGAACACGACGTTCTTGGAACCAGATTATAATTTTATTGTTTAGGTTCTGCGGAAATTTTGTTTGCCTATCGGTGCGTCGCTATCTAGCGTGCAGGGACAAGCTTTAATTAGTGGAAGCATGTCCTTGAACCAAGCCACCGTTTCCGTCGTCACCGTCACCTATTTCACCGGGCCGGCGTTGTGGATGTCCATTGAGTCCGTGCTGGCGCAGGAGCACCTCAAGGAGCTGGTGATTGTCGATAACGGCAATGCCTGGGAAACCGTGCAGACCCTTCGGAAAATGTCCGAGGACGACCCCCGCATCAAGCTGATCACCGGCCACGGCAATGTGGGCTTCGCCCGCGCCAACAACATGGGCGCGAAGGAGGCTAGTGGTGAATATCTGCTGTTTCTGAACCCGGACTGCCTGCTGCCTCCGGGCACTTTCGCCAAGGGCATCGCGGCGCTCGAATCCGACCCCAAGGTGTGGGTGGTAGGCTGCCGGCTCATGCATCCGGACGGCAGCGAGCAGGGCGGGGCGCGCCGCAATCTGCTGACGCCGTGGATCGCCTTCGTCGAGGCGCTCAAGCTCTACCGCCTGGCGCCGAACCATCCCTCTTTCTCGCGCATGAGCCTGCCCGCCCAGGAGGGAGAGCAGGAAAACCAGACCGTGCCCGCCACCTCCGGTGCGTTCATGATGATGCGCAAGGAAACCTACCAGCGCCTCGGCGGCATGGACGAAGATTACTTCCTCCACGTGGAAGATCTCGATTTCTGCCTCCAGGTGCAGAAGGCTGGCGGAGAGATTCTCTACGTGCCTTCCATCCAGGTCGTGCATTTCCTGAGTACCAGCAAAGTGTCCTCGGCTTTTCTGGAATGGAACAAAACAAAAGGCTTCATCCACTACTTCTACAAGCATTTCCGCGGCATGTACCCCAAGGGGTTCCTGGAGGTGCTGGCGGCGGCGGTGATGCTGCGCGGGCTTTTCCGCATCTGCTGGGACGCGCCGCGCCATTTCCTGCACATGGGCCAGCGCCAGAACCTGCAGGCGCTGCGCCGGCTTTATCTGCTCAAGACGCATCTGGAGTCGGAGATTCCCGAAGGCTCGATGAAGGAGATCGGCCCCGTGCTGGTCACGGGCGCGACGGGGCAGGTTGGCATTTCCATCCTGCGCCTGTTGCTGAAGGGCGGCGGCTGGGTGATCGCCATCAGGAACCGCCGCCGTGTGGCCTTCGAGCATCCGCGCCTGGTCTGGTTCGATGCCGATCTTTCCCGCGATGCGCCGGATTTGCGCGAGTTGGCCCCCACCACGGTCATCCATACTGCCTCGATCTGGATGCTGCCCGGCCATCTCAAGCGTTTCCACGAAGCGGGCGTGCGGCGTGTCATCACCTTCAGCTCCACCTCGTTGTTCGGCAAGGCGTCTTCGCGCAACCCCTACGAGATCGAGCTGGTGCGCAGCCTGGGCCGCGCCGAGGAGGAGTGCACCCGGCTGTGCCGTGAGCTTGGCATCCGCCTCACCATCCTGCGCCCGACGCTGATTTATGGCACGGGGCTGGACGGCAACGTCTCGAGCATCCGCGAATTCATCGAACGCTTCGGCGTGTTTCCGGTCTACCCGCCCGCCAGCGGCATGCGCCAGCCCGTGCATACGGAAGATCTGGCCCGCGCGGCGGTGGAGATCATCGATCAGCCGGAAACCTACGGCAAAGCCTACAACCTCTCGGGCGGAGAGGTGGTGACCTACAAGGCGATGGTGGAGCGCATCTATTCGGTGCTGGGATTGAAGTCACGTATCCTTACCATCGCTTGGCTGCCGACCTTGATGGACGTGTATTCCAAACTCACCGGCAAGCCCGACACCAATGGCGAGATTGCCCGCCGCATGAACGAGGATCTCGCCTTCGACCATCTGCAGGCGTTCCGCGATTTCGGCTATAATCCCCGCCGCTTCCTCGAAGGCGGGCGCAAGGATCTGGGGGATCTGTTCCTGTGACCGTGCTTGTCACCGGCGTTGCCGGATTCATCGGTTACCACGTGGCGAACGCCCTGCTGGATGCGGGGGAGCAGGTGCTGGGCGTGGATAACATGAGCAGCTATTACAATCCCCGCCTCAAGGAAGCGCGGGTAAACACGCTCTCGGCCTATCCCGATTTCACCTTCCTCAAGCTCGACCTTTCCGCGCAGGAAAGCCTGGAGGCGCTGCGCGCGCAAAGCGCGGGCGTCACGCGGGTGATCCACCTCGCCGCGCAGCCGGGCATCCGCTATTCGCTCAAGGATCCGTACGCCTATGTGCAGGCCAATGTGGCGGGGCATCTCACGGTGCTTGAGCTTTGCCGTGGGCTTGCCGGCGGGCTGAAGCACCTGGTGTTCGCCAGTTCCAGCTCCGTGTACGGCGGCAACGAGACGTTACC
>JAFLCR010000059.1 GCA_017302755.1 Alphaproteobacteria bacterium | reverse complement strand
GAGCGAGCCGGAAGCAACGGCTCGATTGAAGGACGAGTGATGGCCGCGTTCGAAGTCGAGCACACCACAAGTATCTACTCGGGCATCGTGCGAATGCTCGACCTGGCGCTGGGCGTGCCCGACCACGCGGGCGTGAAGCTCTTCCTGGTCGCGCCCGATGCCCGGGAGGACGATGTGCGGCAGCAACTGGCCCGGCCCGCATTCCGGCGCGTCGCCGACCTGTCGGTGCGGTTCTTGCCGTACGGCGAACTCGAACGGAACCGCGAGTCGATGGCGCGATTTGGCACAGGCCTCAAGGCCGTCGAAGCCGTTAATGTGGATCAGGATGTTCCCGCGCCGCAGTTCCGGCCCCTCAATAATTCGGGCAATCTGGGCCAGGCGTATGGGTTCTCCATTCCGCGCTTTAAGCGCCAGTTTCTCCAGGTCGGCTACGCCGGTCACATATCCCTTGGAGCGGATCACGAACTCGGTTTCCGCCTGCTCAATGACACGCCCGCCGGTTTCCTGACTGGACGCTTTGACCACTTCCTCAACCCTCTCCAGTGCAATCCCGTACTTTCGCAACTTCTGCGGATCGACCAGCACCTGGTATTCCTTCACAAACCCGCCGACACTGGCGACTTCTGAGACGCCGGACACGGTGGCCAGCTCGAATTTGAGGAACCAGTCCTGAAGGGCACGAAGCTGCGCCAGGTCGTGCTTCCCGCTCTTATCGACCAGCGCGTACTGATAGACCCAGCCCACACCAGTCGCATCCGGCCCAATCTGCGTCCTTGCTCCCGGCGGCAGGCTGGACTGCACCTTGGAGAGCGCCTCTAGCACCCGCGACCTTGCCCAATACGGGTCGGTTCCATCCTTGAAGATGACGTAGACGAAGGATGCGCCAAACATCGAGAAGCCGCGCACCACCTTGGTCTTAGGCAATCCCAGCATGGCGCTGGAAAGCGGATAGGTCACGAGGTTCTCGATGATCTGCGGCGCTTGCCCTGCGAAATCAGTACGGACAATCACCTGCGTATCTGACAGGTCGGGAATCGCATCGAGCGGCGTGCGGTTGATGGCAAAGATGCCACCGACCAGGATCAACAGCCCCAGCACGGATACGAGCAATGGATTTCTGACCGACCATTCAATCACCCGTGCAACAGCTGTCTGGGTAGGGTCATGGGAAAGATGGCTCATTTCCTGTCTCCCGATAGTTTCTGAAGCGACTCCCGGAGCGAGGACTCTGAGTCGATCAGAAACTGGCTGCTGGTCACCACTGCATCGCCTTCCGACAGGCCGGAGAGGACTTCCACCCTGCCATCGCTGGCTGTTCCGGTTTCCACATCGCGCGCCTGGAACTTGCCATCGCCCAGCGCCATGATGACATGGCTGCCCGTGCTGCTTCTAAGCACCGCCTCCACCGGTATCGTAATGCCTCGATTCCCCTTGCTGACCTTTTCGGTGCGAACGCCCATTTTCTGGATCGTCTGCGCCGTGATCTCGATCACGGGTTTGCCCGATGTCTCCTCCGGCGCATGGTTATGCCCATCCGCCATCGGCACCAGCGCCATGCCGCAGATCGGGCAAGTGCCCGGACGATCGGAAATGATCTGTGGATGCATGGGGCAGGTATACTTCACCGCCGCCGCTTCCCCGGCATAGGTGCTGCCGACGCCAAGCCATGAAGACCCGGATTCCGGCAACGTATTTCCCACGCCATGAACAAGCACCTGAGCGCCCATCATGGCTCCCATCAGAAGCGGCAGCGATGAGTATTTCATTACTTCTTCTCCGTCGTTTCAAACACGGCCTTGCCGTCCTTCACTTCTTTGACCTTCTCCAAGGCCATCTCGCAGCACGGGCATTGGCCAGGCTGCTCCGAGAACCAGTCGGTTTTCATGGAGCAAGAGTAAACAGGTTTGCCGGATTGGAGACGCTCCGTAGCCTGCTTGACATTAAGCGGGCTGGGCTTCTCGTCAGCATAAACCGGAGTGCCCAAGAGGGCACTGGTAAGGGCAATCATCGTTAGTAGCTTCTTCATGGTATTCTCCTCAGTTGTAGTGATTGAAATGGGTAATCAGAGCGATGCGATACTGCGCCAGGACATGACTGTGCTGGGCCGTAAACGCAAAAAGGACAACGACGCTGGCTGCAATTCCGGCTTATGCCGGACGGAGTCCAGGCGCAGTTATCCTATGACAGGGTTTTGGGAGGTCGTTCCTGGGTCTGCAGGAAATGCGAAACCGTCACGCGCTCGGAAACATAAAACTGCTGCGTGACACTCGCAAAGAACGGCGAGGCCGTTTTGTAGTCAAAGAATACCTTGCTGAGGCTGCCCGACCCCGTGCATTTGATATTGCAGGCTGCATCGTCACAGCAGCCGTTTTTCACCGGCTTCTGTTTTTCTTGCTTCGCGCTTTTAGGACAGCAGCTATGATCCTTGGCCATCTGCTTCACGACAGCCTGCTGCTTCATCTTCTCCATCGGACAATTCTGCATCGCCTGCACGGGAACCCCGGCAAGAATGATGCTCAGAGAGAGCATGAAAAAACAAAGATGCCTGACCCAATGCATGATAGAATTGTACCATGGGAGCATTAACAATCAATCAGCATATAATGGCATGTATAATAATAAGAAATCAACTTTCAGTATCCTCCATCTTTGACGAAAGCTTCTCTAACATATCAAGCAATTTCGCTTGGACGTTAGCAGGTTCTTTTTTCTTTTGTGCCAGTACACGGATCACCCTTATCTGATGCATGACGCTCATGTGGGCATAACACGTAATCGTCGTCATGGGTTCCTTGTGGCCTAGGCTCTTGCTCCATGCTTTTAGGTCTTCAGGCGTAGTGCATAAGGTTTGCCCAAAATCGACCACCATATCCCTAAAGCGGTGCGGCGTATAATACTTGATGCCAACACTTTCCCAGGCCTCCTTGCAGATACGTCGGATGGGTCCAGTGGTTTTCCAGTGTTTGGGTGTCACTTGGCCTGAGGAGGTGAATGCGTCATCTTTATCATGGATAACGAGGGTCTGCGGCATGACCGGGTCATCGTTCCCAAACAGTTTGACGGTTCTTAATTCCTGATACCACTCAATGAAGATCCTTTGAGCCAGATCACTGACCGGTAAGAAAGGGGTGTTGATAAGGTTACGGAACTTGGTTTTAACCTCGTGCGGATCTTGGTAAATTACCTTATTGGCGATATCGACGTGTTTCATGCAAAGCGACCGTATCGCAGAGTCTCGCATTCCCGTGATGACCAATAGCGCAATCAAAGCCCGATCGCGGCGCTGCGTTTCTGTATCAAACGGCATGGAGCGCAACAGATGTTCGCATTGTTCCACAGTGGGAAATTCTTTGAACCGCTTGGCCTGTGCGATACGCAGATCATTATCCAGAGGACGCAGATAGGCGATATTATCCGGCTTGACCTTGCTTTTGTAGCCCGGCTGGGTAGCCAGCCAGCGGAAAAATTCTTCAAGTCTATGCAATACTGAAACAATAGTAGACTTGGAGAGGGTTTTACCGTTGCTGAGCGTGAAGTTGCAAAGCTCCTTTTTGAAGGCCAGCGCCCTCTCCAGATTGAATAAGGCAAAGTCTTCCTTGCAGGAAAAATTCTCATAGCGCGTGATAGCATAGAGGTGATGATCGGCAGTTGCCTTGCTCTTGCCATAGGCCTTTTCAAGAAGTGTGAGGTAAGCGCGTTTTACACGCTCATTTTTAGGGTTGGCGTACATAATGCCTCTCAGTGAACATTTAAGCTTGGGGAGACGGTCTCGGATACGTATCACTATGCCAGGCTGAAAAGCCTTCTGTGCATCGCAGAGATACTGGATGATTCGGTGCTTTGTGGCAGGATCGCGTAGATTCAGAGATTTTCCTGCCTGCTTTCGAAGCAGCCGTAACAGCCTATACAGATTGAGGGAGGGGAAAGTCTTTTCCTCTAAGGGCACAATTTGGCGAGGCAATCGACTTGCTCCACGGTGCTTACTATGTGCTTACTGGGGAAATTTTCCTTCAATGTGCTTTCGCGTAACCTATTGAGGAAAATGGAGCGGGCGATGAGAGTCGAACTCACGACATCAACCTTGGCAAGGTTGCGCTCTACCACTGAGCTACGCCCGCTCATGTCTTATCAAGAACGGTGCGCAGCATAGCCGGAAATCTTGCCAATGCAAGCCCCTTTTGCCTATGATGGAGAGCTTGCATTTACGCGGCTTTCAGCCCATCTAAAGAGAGAAAAATCAAGGAGAATTCCATGCTTCGCGCCCTTGCCCCCAAGGCTCCCGGCTCATCGGCCGCGCTTCCCGCGGAAGATATTGTCAAGGAAACCCGCGGCCAGGCCTTCATGAAGGACGTGATCGAAACCTCCCTCGCCGTGCCCGTGCTCGCACATTTCAGCGCCACCGGCAGCGCCACCTGCAAGCAGTTCATGCCCGTCTTGGAGAAAGCCGTGCGGGCCATGAATGGCCGCGTGGGGCTGGTGCATGTGAATATCGATGAGAACCAGATGGTTGCCAGGCAGCTTGGCATTCAGACCGTGCCGACGGTGTTCATCTTCCTTCAGGGTCAGCCAGTGGACGGCTTTGCGGGAGTGCTGCCGGAAAAAGACCTGAAGGCTCTGCTAGAAAAACTCGCCGGCCCCTCCGGCGAGGCATCGCCTGAGGAAGCGCTAAAACTCGCCCAGGAAAAGCTGCACGCCAAGGATTTCGAGGGGGCGGTGGAGGCCTTCGAGGCCATTGTGATCGATTTTCCGGAAAGCACCGCCGCCATCGCGGGCCTCGCGCGCAGCTATCTCGGCCTGAACCGGGCCGATGAGGCGAAGGCGCTGCTGGAGGGCCTGGAAGAGGTGAAGAAGAAGGAGCCGGAGATTCAGTCCGTGCTCGCGGCGATCGCGCTCGCCGAAGAAACGAAAGGCTCGCAGGGGAATATTGATGATCTCGCGGCCAAGGTCGCGGTCAATCCCAATGATCATGAATCGCGCTTCGCGCTGGCGGTGGCATGGTTCGCGGAAGGCAAGGCCGAAGCGGCGATCGAGGAACTGATCGAGCTGCTCAAGCGCGACCGCGAATGGAACGAGCAGGCCGCACGCGCGCAGCTGGTTAAAATCTTCGACGCGCTGGGGGCAGACCACCCCCTGACGCTCAAAGGACGGCGCAAGATGTCCTCCGTCTATTTTTCGTGAAAGGAACCGCCATGACGCTGAGCCATAAGGTTGATCCCAAACTGCTGGAGATTCTCGTCTGCCCGCTGACCAAAACCACGTTGCGCTATGACGAGGCCGCGAACGAGCTGATTAGCGATAAGGCAAAGCTCGCCTACCCCATCCGCGACGGCATTCCGATCATGCTGGTGGAGGAAGCGCGGAAAGTAGAAGGCTAAGCAGTTTTTTTAGCCACTACATTTGGCAGCTTGCCCACCATTCCCATCGCATGGCGCATGAGGAATCGTTTGATTGGCTTGGTGGCGTTCACCGCGCCGAAACCCAAGTTTCGTGCCGCCTTGAGCGGTGGAAAATCGGTGGAAAAGAGCGTGTTCAACCCGTCCGTCGCCAGAATCATGGCCAAGGCGTCGAAGCGCCGCCAGCGGCTATAGCGCGAAAGTAACGCCGCATCGCCCGCATCCAGCCCGAGTTTCGCACGCGCCGCCACTAGCTCGGCCAGCGCGGCAGCATCGCGCAAGCCCAGGTTCACCCCCTGCCCCGCCAGCGGGTGGATGGCGTGCGCCGCGTCGCCCGCCAGCGCCAGGCGGGGCGCGATGTATTCCCTTGCCTGCAAAAAGGTCAGCGGATAGGCGTGGCGTTTGCCTTCCAGCGTCACCTCGCCCAGGAAATCGCCCATGCGCTCGCGAAGGGCTTCCATGAACAGTGCTTCATCCACACGCATCAGGCTTTCGCCGCGCTCCTTCGGTTCGGTCCAGACGATTGACACGCGGTTGCCAAGCATCGGCAACGCCGCGAACGGACCTGAGGGCAGGAATTTTTCCATCGCCAGCCCGTCATGCGGCTTCGCGCAGGCGAGCGTGCAGGTCATGGCGAGCTGTTTGTAGTCCTTCTCCTGCACGCCGATGCCCGCCATCGCCCGCAGGGCGGAGCGCTTGCCGTCCGCCGCCACGGCGAGCTTCGCCTGCACCTCGCGGCCGTCCGTCAAGGTCAGGCGGCAGCCGTAAGCATCGGCGTCGAACGCCGCCACCTCGGCGTGATCGAGGATCGTCAGCGCCTTCTCTTTCACCGCCGCCGCATAGAGCGCGCGCAGCACCGCATCGTGCTCGACGATATGGCCAAGCGGCTCGTTGCCGAGTTCGCGGTGGTCGTAATGCACATGAAAGGGCGCGTTGCGCTCAATGACCGCAATGTCGAAAATCGGGCTGGCGGAGGGCGCCATCCCCTCCCACGCCCCTGCCCCTTCCAGGATGCGGCGCGAGCCGTAGGCGATCGCGATGGCGCGCCCGTCCTTGACGGGGTTTTCCATTGCGGCTTTGGATTTTCGTTCAATCAACAGCGTGGGCACGCCTTCCCGCGCCAGCAGCAGGGCGAGGGTGAGGCCCACCATGCCTCCTCCGGCGATGGCGACTTGCGCGGCGTGTGTCTGTGGGTTAGCCATGAGGAAGGTATAGAACTATTTTAAGGAAATGTCATTCCCGTGCGGGCGGGAATCCATACTCTCTGACAATAAGGCGGCTATTCCAGCCGTCCGTGGCCATGGATTCCCGCCTGCGCGGGAATGACAAAAAGATTTTATGAAAATCATCACCTGGAACATCAATTCGATCCGCTTGCGCCTGCCGCTCCTGAAGCAACTGGCGGAGCAGGAGAATCCCGACATCATCGCCCTGCAGGAAACCAAAGTTTCCGACGACCTGTTCCCGCTGCTGGAGTGCCAGGCGCTCGGCTACCCGCACGTCGCTTTCCGGGGGGATAAGGGCTATAACGGCATGGCGATTCTCTCCAAGCCCGCGCTGAAGCCGGTGGAACACTCCAATTTCGGCGGCCGCGGCGACGCGCGCCATCTGGCCGTGGAGGTGAACGGCGTCGAGCTGCATGACGTTTATATCCCTGCTGGTGCGGACATCCCCGATCCAGCGGTGAACCCCAGCTTCGCCCACAAGCTGCAATTCGTGGAGGATCTCACCACCTGCTTTTCCAAACCGGAATGGAAGAAGAAATCCGCCATCATGCTGGGCGATTTCAACATCGCGCCGCAGGAGCATGATGTGTGGTCGCATAAGCAATTACTGAAAGTGGTGAGCCACACCCCGCCGGAAACCGAGCGCCTGGACGCGCTGCAAAAAACCCTCGGCTGGGTGGACAGCTCCCGCCAGTTCACGCCTTCCGAACAGAAACTTTACAGCTGGTGGAGCTACCGTAACCGCGATTGGCGCAAATCCGACCGCGGGCGGCGGCTCGATCACATCTGGGTGACGCCGAACTTGCGAAGCGCGCTCCGTCAGGGCTATATTCTCAAGGATTCGCGCGACTGGAACGGCCCTTCGGACCATGTGCCCGTCGTGGCAGTTTTAGATTAAGGAGACGATCATGATCCGCATCGCCGCATTGACCTTCAACGGCACCACCGGCGCCGACGACCTCACCGGCAGCTCGAATGCCGATCTGATGAACGGCCTCGCGGGCGCGGACACGCTTTCCGGCGCCTCTGGCAACGATTCCGTCTACGGCAACCAGGATAACGATTTCCTCTACGGCAATGCCGGGAATGATTCCATCTACGGCGGCCAGGGCATCGACATCGTGTTCGGCGGGCAGGATAATGACCGCATCGAAGGCAACCTCGCCGCCGATTACCTGAACGGCGGGTTTGGCGACGACACCATCTACGGCGGCCAGGGCGATGACGTGATCCTCGGCAGCTTCGGCGACGACTCGCTCTACGGCAATCTCGGCGATGACGAGCTGCTGGCCGATATCGGCAGCGACGTGCTGGTCGGCGGCGGCGGGCAGGACCGCTTCACCATCAACCTCGATTCGCAGAACGAACGCGACTATATCATGGATTTCGACACCGGCGGCTTCCTGGGGCTGGGCGGTGACATCATCGACCTCTCCGCCATCACGGACATCGCGGATTTTTCGGAGCTGCGCTTCGAATCCACCACCCACACCAACCTGGCCGGGCAGAGCGTGGAATCAACGATCGTCTACATCGAGGAGGGCTTCTTCCTGTTCAGCGACCCGCAGAACATCCTGCTCGTGGGCGTGGAATCCGAGGATTTGAGCTTCGGCAATTTCCGTTTCGCCAGCGACGGCTTCTTCGGCTCGACGGATGATTATTCGATGGAAGATTTCTTCTTCCTGAACTCATGAGCGCGTTCACCGCCGCCTGCGTGCAGATGGTGAGCCAGGCCGACCTGGAAGCCAATCTCGACGCGGCGAAACGGCTGATCGCCGAGGCGCATGCAAAAGGTGCCGCACTCGTCTGCCTGCCGGAAAATGCCTTTTACATGCGCGATTCCTCCGAAGGCGGCGCGGCCGCGGCGTTTGAGGAAGCCGAACACCCCGGCGTGAAGATGTGCGTGGAGGAAGCGGCAAAAAAAGGCGCGCACATCCTCATCGGCAGCATCGCCGTGCCGGCGGAAGGCGGGCGGGCTTATAACCGCAGCGTGCTCATCGGGCCGCAGGGCGTCATCGGAACCTATAACAAAATCCATCTCTTCGACGTCACGCTGCCGAACGGCGAAACCTACCGCGAATCCGAGCGCATCGCGCCGGGCGATGCGGGCGTGGTGGCCACATTACCCTGGGGGAAGATTGGCATGAGCGTCTGCTACGATTTGCGCTTCCCGCAGCTTTACCGGGCGCTGGCGAAAGCCGGCGCGGATTTCCTCGCCATCCCGGCAGCGTTCACGCATACGACGGGCAAGGCGCATTGGCACATCCTGCTGCGCGCGCGGGCGATTGAAACGGGCGCTTTCGTCTTCGCTCCCGCGCAGGGCGGCGTGCATAACGGCAGGCGGCGCACCTACGGCCACGCCATGATCGTCAGCCCCTGGGGCGAGATTCTCGCCGAAGCCCCGGAGGAGGGAGAGGCGGTGATTTGCGCGAAGGTGGATGTGACGAAAGTGGCGGAAGCGCGGGCACAGATTCCGGCGCTGATCCATGAGCTCGAAACATATGCTGTAACGAAATAAATGGTCGGGGCGGCGGGATTTGAACCCACGACCCCTAGTCCCCCAGACTAGTGCGCTAACCGGGCTGCGCCACGCCCCGACCGTGCTTGAAAAAGCTGGCTAGGGATAGTTTACGCTCCCTGGGAAGTCAAGCGCTCAAGGCCAGTGCTAACGAAGACTCCGTTTGCACAACGCGTTGGGAATGCTATGTTTCCGCCTTCCTTCGACTTTCAGAAGCCTCCCCATGACAAAAACCTACGGAAAATCCACCCTTCCCAGCCGCTACGTTACCACCTTCCCCGTGAACGCCGGCGCGCGCACCATGATGCTCTCCCCCTGCATGGGCCTCGGAGACACCCCCGACGACCGCCAGAAAGCCCTCGACGGCCCGCTGGTGGGCGTCGTCACCACCTGGAATGAATCCGCGCCGTGCAATATCTCGCTCATGCGCCAGTCGCAGGCGGCCAAGCAGGGCGTGAAGGAAGCGGGCGGTTCCCCGCGCGAGTTCACCACCATCACCGTCACCGACGGCATCGCCATGGGCCATGCGGGCATGTTCTCCTCGCTGCCTTCGCGTGATGCCATCGCCGATACGGTGGAGCTGTCGGTGCGCGGGCATTGCTATGACGCGCTGGTCGGCTTCGCAGGATGCGACAAATCCCTGCCCGGCCTCATGATGGCCATGGTGCGGCTCAATGTGCCGAGCGTGTTCATGTATGGCGGCACGATTCTGCCCGGCAAGTTCAAGGGGCGCGACGTCACCATCGTCGACGTGTTCGAGGGCATCGGCGCCGAGGCGGCGGGCGCGATGAGCAAAAGCGATCTGAAGGAACTGGAAAACGCCGCCTGCCCCTCCTCCGGCTCGTGCGGCGGGCAGTTCACGGCAAATACGATGGCCTGCGTATCGGAAGCCATCGGCCTCGCCCTGCCCGGCTCTGCAGGCGCGCCCGCGCCGTATGAATCGCGCGATGAATTCGCCCTCAAATCCGGCAAGGCGGTGCTGGAGCTTTTGAAGCATAAGATTCGTCCGCGCGACATCGTGACGAAGAAATCCCTGGAAAACGCGGCGCGCGTGGTGGCGGCATCCGGCGGCTCCACCAATGCGGCGCTGCACCTGCCCGCCATCGCCAACGAGGCGGGCATTGATTTCGACCTCTTCGACGTGTGCGAGATTTTCCGCTTCACGCCCTATCTCGCCGATATGAAGCCCGGCGGGCGCTATGTAGCGCTGGATATGTTCGAGGTGGGCGGCGTGCCGGTGCTGCTCAAGGCGCTGCTTGATGGGGGCTATCTGCATGGCGACTGCCTCACCGTCACCGGCAAGACGCTCGCCGAGAATTTGAAGGACGTGAAACTTCCCGCGGGGCAGGACGTGATTCATCCCGCTTCCTCCCCCATCAAGCCCACCGGCGGCGTGGTGGGGCTGAAGGGCAACCTCGCGCCCGAAGGGGCGATCGTGAAGATCGCGGGCCTGAAAACCTTGCGTTTCGAGGGCACGGCCCGCGTGTTCGAGAAAGAAGAAGACGCCCTGAAGGCAGTGCTCGAAAAGCGCTATCAGAAGGGCGACGTCATCATCATCCGCAACGAGGGCCCCAAGGGCGGGCCGGGCATGCGCGAGATGCTCTCCACCACCGCCGCCATCGCCGGGCAGGGCATGGGCGAGGAAGTCGCCCTGATTACCGACGGCCGCTTTTCCGGCGGCACGCGGGGGCTGTGCATCGGCCATGTGGGGCCGGAGGCGGCGCTGGGCGGGCCCATCGGCCTGCTCAAGGACGGGGATAAGATCGTCATCGACGCCGAGAAAGGCACGCTCGACGTGGCCCTCTCCGACACCGAGCTGGCCGCCCGCAAGGCGGCATGGAAGCCCGCCAAACACAACTATCAGGCGGGGGCGATCTGGAAATACGCCCAAGCCGTGGGCCCGGCCCGCTACGGGGCCGTTACCCACCCGGGGGCCAAGGCCGAGAGCCATACCTACGCCGATATTTAGCTATTGATTGCTCCTTACGGCGCGATAATCTCTTGGTCGTTATTATCCCCTCTCACCCCTGCAGGAGCAGAACCCTTTTATGATGCTGATTCGTAATTACGTCGCCGCCAGTAACATCGAGGGGGTGGGGGTATTCGCGGCGGAGCCCATCAAAAAGGGACAGAAGATCTGGGAGTTCAACCCCCTGCTTGACCAGGTCATCGACATCGAAACCGTGAATCAGCAATCAGACCATGTGCGCGACTTCCTCGCCCGTTATTGCTACGAGCCGAAATTCATCACCGGCAAGATCATCCTGGAATGCGATAACGGCCGCTTCATGAACCACAGCGA
>JAFLCR010000058.1 GCA_017302755.1 Alphaproteobacteria bacterium | reverse complement strand
CACGCCGAGCGCCTGCAGGGCTTGTGCGTTCACAGGTGCGAATGCGCGCACGTGCTCGGGGTGCATTGCGCGCGGCAGCCTCACCGGCGGTGCGGGGGATGATGTGCTTACCGGCGGTGCGGGCAAGGATCGGTTCGTGTGGTCCGATCTCTCCGACGGTCATGACATCGTGACGGACTTCCATCGCGGCCAGGATAAGCTCGACCTGTCGGCCTTCGACGGCACGTTTGTCTTCCTTGGCGCGGCGGCGTTCTCCGGCGGTTCGGAGGCGCATGAAGTGCGCTACGACGTGCTTGGCAGCGGCCATGTGAAAGTGGAAATCGCCATCGGCGGCAGCCATCTCGATGCCGAGGTGTTGCTTATCTCGGGTTCAGTCCTGACAGCCAGCGATTTCATTCTTTAACTATATAGAGCCGCGCCGTTAAGCGCGGCTCTATAGAAACCTGTTTTTCAGAACGGGTTTCCGCCATGTAGCGGGCGTCACGGAGCTACAGCATCCAGGCGCCGCGGGACTCTCCCCGATCCCGCGGCGTTTCTTACGCCGGAAGCAGGCGGGCCAAGGAGGCGTGATGCGCGTGGGTAATGGCCACGGCCAACGCGTCGGCGGCGTCCGGCTCATGCGTCAGCGCGCCGGGCAGCAGATACCCCACCATGGCTGCGACTTGCGTTTTTTCTGCCCGCCCGGCTCCGGTCACGGTTTTTTTGATCAGCGTTGCCGCATATTCGTGCACGGTAAAGCCCGCCTGCGCGCAGGTCAAAAGCAGCGCGCCTCGTGCCTGGCCGAGTTTCAAAGTGGACATGCCGTTGGCGGTCATGAATGTTTCTTCCATGGCCACGCTGTCGATGGTGTGTCTGGAAAGCACTTCGGCAAGCAGCCGGTTCAAATGATGCAGACGTTCTGAGAGTTCACCTTTCGTGGAAGCGCGTAATGTGCCACAACCCAAAAAAGAAAGGCGGTTATCCTGCTGGCGAATCAGCCCCCATCCGGTACGTTGCAGTCCTGGGTCAAGGCCAAGAATATACCTGGCATTCATAAAGCGCTCCTTCGCCGATACGAAAGAGCATTGCGCTAAAACGAAAAAAAGGAAATGGTAAAATGCTATGAACCTATGCCGTCTTTTACTTATTGCGTTGCTTTTAAACGCCGCCGCCAGCCAGGCGGCGGATGATTTGGAGCAGGCGTTTGCTAAACTCGATCCACAAAACTATGACCGCTATAAGCAACCCGTCACGTTTCTCCTGGTCATGGCATGCCAGAGCGATTCTTTACGCATTTTGCAACGAAGCGTCAGGCAGGGCGAGCTGGAGATGCCGGAAAAAGACCAGAAGTTTCTGAATGAAAGCATTGAGACCTACCGTTTTTACACGACCGAACAGGTTGCCATGGTGAAAGGGGTGATGACTAAAGAAGAAGACCAGCAGTTTTCCAAGCTGGTGCATGACTCGGCCATGGCGCGTGACGAAGCGATGAAAAATAATCAGTTTCCAGAAGCCATAGACTTTCAGCGTGATTGCGTGCGCAGCGCAGAAGAGATCGGCAAAAAATTTGACGGCTTAGTTACCAGCCGCCTCAGCAAAAAAACGCCTTAATCAGGCGCTTAATTTAGCCAGCACAGCTTCTGAGATCTCGAAATTGGCAAAGACGTTCTGCACGTCGTCGTTCTCTTCCAGCATATCGAGCATCTTGATCAGCGTTTCCGCCTGTTCCTGCGAGACGGGCACGGTATTCTTCGGCATCCATTGGAGCTTCGCGGATTCGGGGGCGCCGAATTTCTTCTCCAGCGTTGCCAGCACTTCATGCAGGGAATCAGGCGAAGTGGTGATATCGTGCGTGTCGCCGCTTTCAACGTTTTCCGCGCCCGCTTCGATGGCGGCTTCGAGAATCGCTTCCTCGGTGGCGATGGCCTTGGGGAACTGAATCACGCCTACCCGGTCGAACATGAAGCTCACGCTGCCAGATTCGCCGAGGTTGCCGCCGAATTTCGCGAAGGCGGAACGGATTTCCGGTGCCGTGCGGTTGCGGTTGTCGGTAAGCGCTTCGACGATGACGGCCACGCCGCCAACGCCATAGCCTTCGTAGCGGATTTCCTCGTAATTTTCCGTGGCGCCCGCACCGGTGGCTTTCTTGATGGCGGCGTCGATCTTGTCGCGCGGGACGTTCTGCACCCGGGCGGCCTGAATGGCGGAGCGCAGGCGCGGATTCGCCGCGGGATCGGCCAAGCCGTTCTTCGCGGAAACGGTGATTTCGCGGAGGATCTTGGTGAACAGGCGCGCGCGCTTGGCGTCCTGCGCGCCTTTGCGGTGCATGATGTTTTTAAATTGCGAATGGCCGGCCATGAAGAGTCTCGAACATAAGAAAGGGTTATATAGCGCCTAACGTTTCGTTAGGCGCTATGGACGAGTGAAGCGAGGACTAGGCCCATTGCGGGCCGCAGCCCCAGCGGCGCTTGAGCGAAACGAACAACATAGCGCCTAACGAAACGTTAGGCGCTATAATTATTAACCGTTTGTGATGGCTGCGCAAGGGGGCTTGTTAGGCGGGAAGCACAGGTTCCCTGCCACATTTGCGGTCGCATTCCGCTGTGAGGGTGTTGAGCGATTCCTCCAACTTCTGGCGCGCCGCTTCGCATTGTTCCGGCGTGGCTTCCAGTGGCACGAGCACCGGCGGTCCGTAAGCCAGAACGGCGCGTCCGAAAGGATAGAGCAGGAAAAAACGATCCCAACTTTTCAGCAGCCTGCCTTGTGAACCCGAACAGGTGACGGGCAAAATCGGCGTGCCGGTAATCCGCGCCAGAATGACAGCTCCCATTTGCGCATGCATCCTGGGGCCGCGTGGTCCATCAGGGGTAATGGAAATATTCTCGCCTTTTTTCAGTAGCTTTATGCTGTCGCGTACGGCTTTTCCTCCATCGCGGCTGGAAGAGCCGCGCACCAGGCCGAAGCCGAAATGGCGCATGGTGCGGGCGATGAACTCGCCATCCCGGTGCAGCGAGATCATGACGTGCATGCGGGTGAACTGCGGCGCGAAGCAGGGCATCATCAGCAGCCGCCCGTGCCAGAATGTGTAAATCGCCGGCAGACCGTTGGACGCGAGGCCGTCCACATTCTCCCGGCCCATCACCTCCCAGCGCGTGGTGGCGAACACCAGCCGGATATAGGCGGCGGCGGCGCGGGACAGAAAAGGCATCCACAGGGAGGAGCGCAGGAAACGTTTATGCCACTTCATCGGTTTCCAGGTATTTCTGATAAAGATGGCTATATAAACCCTTCTGCGCCAGCAGCCCCGCGTGGCTGCCGGATTCGACGATGCGCCCGCCGTCGATCACGCAGATGAGATCGGCGTTCATGACCGTGGAAAGCCGGTGGGCGATGACCAGTGTCGTGCGCCCGCGCATGAGGGTGATGAGGGCTTCCTGGATGCGTTTTTCCGATACCGGGTCAAGCGCGGAGGTGGCTTCGTCGAGCAGCAAAATCGGTGCATCCTTAAGGATCGCCCGAGCGATGGAAAGCCGCTGCCTCTGTCCGCCGGAAAGCTTTACGCCGTGTTGGCCGATACGAGTTTCGTAGCCATCGGGCAGGGTAGTAATGAAATCATGCGCCGCCGCTGCTTTCGCCGCCGCCATCATCTCGTCATCCGTGGCGGCGAGGCGCCCGTAGAGAATATTGGCGCGCACCGTGTCGTCGAACAGCACGATCTCCTGGCTCACAAACGCGATATGCTGGCGCAGGGATTTCTGCGCGACCTCGCGGATGTCCTGCCCGTCCACCCGAATGCGGCCGGAATCCACATCATAGAAACGCAGCGCCAGTTGCACCAATGTGCTCTTGCCGCCACCCGAGGGTCCGACCAGCGCCACGGTGCGTCCCGCCGGAATGGTGAGGCTTACGTCTTCCAATGTGCGGGCGCGCGGAGTCTCGCCTTCGGGCGCGGATTTCCAGCTAGGGTAAGTGAATGTCACCTGCTCGAAAGTGAGCGTTCCCTCGGGGCAGGCGAGGGCGGGGGCATTCGGCGCATCGGCGATCGCGGGTGGCGTATCGAGCACCACGAACAGGCGGCGCGCGGCTGCCAGCCCTTCCTGCAGCATGGTGTTGAGCCCGGCCAGGCTTTTCGCGGGCCGGTAGGCCATCACCATCGCGGTGACAAAGGAGAAGAACGCGCCCGGCGTGGTCGTGCCTTCGAGCACCTGCCAGCCGCCATACCAGATCACCACCGCCGTCAGCACCCCCGCGAGCGATTCCATGATCGGCGACGCCGCCGCCTGAATGCGCGAGGATTTGGCGTAAAGTTCGGTCAGATGGTCGATGATCTGCCGCGCCCGCCCGACTTCATACTCCTCGCGTGCGTATGCTTTCACAATCTTCACGCCCTGAAATGTTTCATCGAGCTGACTGGTGAAATCGGCAAGCTGCGCCTGGGTATGCTCCGAGACTTTGCGCATTCTCCGCCCCAGCCGGATCACGGGCGCGACGGCCAGCGGAAACAGGAAACAGGCGATAATGCCGAGCTGCCAGCTTTGGTAAAACATCAGCCCGATCAGGAAGAGCATGCTGAAGCTGTCGCGCGCGAGCGCCGTGAGCACGCTGGTAGTGGCGGTGCGCATCAGGATGATATCGTTGGTGAAGCGCGAGATCAGCTTGCCGGAAGAAGTATCATGAAATAACGCTAGATCCGCATGTACGAGATGCGAGAAAAGCTCCGTCTGCATCCTCGATACGATGGCCTGCCCGGTATTGCGCATCGTCACCGTTTGCCCGTAGGCGGCGAAGCCGTTCAGGATCGTCGCTCCCGCCACAGCCAGCGGCACGAAGATGAGCGCGGTGGCGTCTTTTTCCAAAAAGATCTTATCGAGCACCGGCTGCATCAGCCAGGCCTGCATCGCCGTTGCCGCCGCGCCCACGACCATGCATCCCACCGCGAGCAGGATTTTCTTGGCATGCGGCCGCAGGTAAAACCGCAGCAGCCGCGTGAGCACGGCGCCTCCCGAATACCGTGTGGAAGGAACGGGCAGGGAACCGCTCATCAGCTTCCCGCCACGATCATGCGCTCGATGCGCAAGGTGGGTGCGTTGGTGCGGGTACGGAAGATCAGGTCATTGGCGGGCGTCAGCTGTTGGAACATGTCTTGCAGCTTTCCCGCGATGGTGATTTCGCTGACCGGATAGGCGATCTCTCCGTTCTCGATCCAGAACCCAGAAGCGCCCTGGCTGTAATCGCCGGTAGTGAGGTTGATGCCCATGCCGAACGCTTCGGTGACGTAGAACCCGCTCTTGATATCCTTCATCAGCCCTTCAGGGGATACGGTGCCCGGCTCCATCCACAGATTGGTGCTGGAAGGGCTGGGCGGCGACCCCGCTCCACGCGCCGCGCGGCCGTTGCTTGCAAGCTTCAGCTGGTTCGCGCTGCGGTGATCAAGCAGCCAATGCGACAGCACGCCGCCTTCCACCAGCACGAGCGGTGTCGCGGCCATGCCTTCGGCGTCAAACGGCTTGGAGCCCAGTCCGCGCTTGCGCGTGGGATCGTCCACGATGCGGATGCCGGGAGCGAACACTTTTGTTCCCATCGCGCTTTTCAGAAAACTCGTGCCGCGCGCCACGCTTGCGCCGTTGATCGCCCCGGCGAATTGTGAAAGCAGGCTCGATGCCATCTCGGGGTCGAACACTACGGTCGTTTCCTGTGAGGAAACTTTGCGCGGATTCAATTTTCGCAGCGCTTTTTCCGCGGCCTTTTTGCCAAGCTTCGACGGTGCCTCGAGATCGCCGCCATGACGTGCCATGCTGAAATCGTAATCGCGTTGCATGCCGTCGTCCTTGCCCGCCAGCACGCTCACCGAAAGCTGGTGCATGGTGCTGGCATAGCCGCCCGCGAATCCCTCGCTCGTGGCAAGAAACACGCGCGATGCGCTCCATCCCGCGTCGGCGCCTTCCGAATTCGTGATGCCGGCAGTGGACAGTGCGGCATCCTCCGCTTCCGCGGCAAGCGCCTGCAGGCGATGCACGTCTGGTTCCGCCTCGTCGCGCAGGTTGAAGTCAGAAAAAGAAGCGGCCAACGCTGTCTTCGGCAACAGCCCGGCATGCGGATCCTCCGGCGCCAGGCGGGACATCGCCACGGCTCGTTCCGTGAGGAGGTTCAGCGCTTCCCTTGACAGATCCGTGGTGGAAACGCTTGCGGAGCGCTTTCCCGTAAACACCCTCAGCCCCAGTTCGAGTGCCTGAGCGCGTTCCAGCGTTTCCGGCTCGCGCAGGCGCTGGGACACGGAAAGGCTCACGCTTTCCGAGATCAGGATGTCGGCGGCCGTCGCGCCAAGGCGCTTGGCCTGGTCGAGCAGCGAGGCGGAAAGGGAGGAGAAGCGGGAAAGGGAATCCATAAGCGCCTTTATAGAGAGGAAAAACCCCGTGGCCAAGCCTGAGATGCGGGGGAGGGGCTTTAAGTTCGGGGAAAAAATGCCTATGTAAAGCCTGAAACTATGAAAGGCGAGCGCATGAGCTCAGAATCAGGGCCGGCGGTATGGCACGGAACCACCATCCTTTCCGTGCGCAAGAACGGCAAGGTCGTGATCGCGGGGGACGGGCAGGTCTCCCTTGGCCCCACGGTCATTAAATCCACGGCGAGGAAAATCCGCCGCCTGGGGGACGGCAGCATCCTGGCCGGGTTCGCCGGGGCGACGGCGGATGCCCTCACCCTTTTCGAGCGTCTGGAAGCCAAGCTGGAAAAACACCCCGGCCAGCTTTCCCGCGCCTGCGTGGAACTGGCGAAGGACTGGCGCACCGACCGCTATCTCCGCCGCCTGGAGGCCATGATGGCCGTGGCTGACAAGGATGCCTCCCTCATTCTCACCGGCACGGGCGACGTGCTGGAGCCGGAGCAGGGCATCATCGGCATTGGTAGCGGCGGCGGCTATGCGCTTGCCGCGGCCCGCGCGCTGCTGGAAACCGATCTCGACGCTGAATCCATCGTCCGCCGCGCTATGAAAGTGGCCGCCGGCATTTGCGTCTACACCAACGAAAACGTGACGCTCGAAACCCTGGAATAATTCATGAACGCCATCGCCCCATCCTCTCTTTCCCCCCGTGAGATCGTCTCCGAGCTCGACCGCTACATCGTTGGCCAGAAGGACGCCAAGCGCGCCGTGGCCATCGCGCTGCGCAATCGCTGGCGCCGCGCCCAGGTGACGGGGCCACTGCGCGACGAGATCGTGCCCAAAAACATCCTCATGATCGGCCCCACCGGCTGCGGCAAAACGGAGATTGCCCGCCGCCTTGCGAAGCTTGCGGGCGCGCCGTTCATCAAGGTGGAGGCAACAAAGTTCACCGAAGTCGGTTATGTGGGCCGCGATGTCGATTCCATCATCCGCGACCTGGTGGAGATGGCGATCAAGATGGTGCGCGAGCAGATGCGGTCGGAAGTTCATGCCAAGGCGGAACTGGCGGCGGAGGAGCGCGTGCTCGACGCGCTGGTCGGCACGGCGTCGTCGGAAGAGACGCGCCGGAAATTCCGCCAGATGCTTCGCGCCGGCGAGCTGAACGAAAAGGAAATCGACATCCAGATCGCCGAAGGCGCGGGCGGCGGGCTTCCCACCTTCGACATCCCCGGCATGCCCGGCAGCCAGATCGGCATGATCAATCTCGGAGAGATGCTTGGCAAGGCCATGGGCGGGCGCACGAAAACGCGCCGTATGACCGTCGAGGAAAGCTACGACGTCCTGGTTGCCGAGGAAAGCGACAAACTGCTCGACAACGAAACCATCACCCAGCGTGCGATTGACGCGGTGCAGAGCAACGGCATCGTCTTCCTCGATGAAATCGACAAGATCGCCGCGCGCAGCGAAGTCAAAGGCGGCGAGGTGAGCCGCGAGGGCGTGCAGCGCGACCTGTTGCCGCTCATCGAAGGCACGACCGTCTCCACGCGCTACGGGCTGGTCGATACCGACCATATCCTGTTCATTGCCTCGGGCGCGTTCCACATGGCGAAACCTTCGGATCTTCTGCCGGAGCTTCAAGGCCGCCTGCCGATTCGCGTGGAATTGCAGCCTCTGAGCCTTGAGGATCTGGTGCGCATCCTCACCGAACCGGAAAGCAGCCTCATCCGCCAGTACACGGCGCTGATGGGCACGGAAGAGGTGGCGCTCACCTTCACCGACGACGGCATCCGCGCCATCGCGCAGGTTGCGTCGGATGTGAACCGCGACGTGGAGAATATCGGCGCCCGCCGCTTGCACACGATCATGGAAAAGCTGCTGGAGGAAATCAGCTTCACGGCGGGAGATACGCCCAACCGCGACATCGCGATCGACGCGGCTTATGTGGCGAAGAAAGTCGGCGACCTGGCCAAGAAGGCCGACGTCAGCAAGTTTATTCTTTAGCGGGTGCCGCCGGCGTCACGACGACCCAGAGCAGTTTTTCCGGCGCGAGCAGGCGCCTGGCGGTGCGCAGCACGTCTTCCAGCGTCACGGCCTCGAGATAGGCGTTGCGTTTTTCCAGGTAATCGTCGCCCAGATGATAAAGCTGCATGGCGGTGAGATAGGCCACCAACTCGTTATCCGTATCCAGTTGCAGGGCGAAGGAACCGGTCAAATAGCGCTTGGCGAGCGCCAGCTCGTTTTCCGTCACGCCTTCCTTGCGCAGTTTGCGAATCTCGCTTTCGATGACCGCCTTGGCCTCTTCGGCTTTTTCCGGCCGCGTGGAAACGCCGCCGCCGAACAGCGGCAGGGCGGCCATCTCCTCCAGCCGGGTTTGGACGCTGTAAGCGATCGCGCGCCGTTCGCGCAGCTCCTGCATCAGCCGGGAGGAGAAATCCCCGTTGCCTAAAATATAATTCAGCAGGAAGGCGGCAAAATAATCCTTATCCTCTCTCCGGATACCCTCATGACCGAAAGTGAGCACGGCCTGGGTGCCGTCGCGGATCACGGTGACGGTTTTGCCTGCTGTTTCGGGCGCAATTTTGCGTTCTACCTCATCCGCGGGCAGGCCCGATGGCAGCGTCAGCCAGCGATTGAACAGTGCGGCGGCCTCCTCCGGAGAAATATTGCCGACGAGCGAGGCGACCAGACGCGTGCCAACCAACCGTTCCCGTAGCGCGTTCCTCAGGTCCGGCGGGGTGATGGCATCGAGGGACGTTTCTGTTCCGTAGGGTGGAAATCCATAGCCGTGCTTCGGAAAAGCGGTCTGCATCCAGCGCAGCTCGGCGAGGGCGAAAGGGGCATTTTCGATCTGCCGCTGACGTGAGAGCATTTCGCTGCGCACGCGTGCCACGGCCTCGCTATCGAAGCGGGGCTCGGTGATGGCCAGGCGGAGCAACCGGAAGGCTTCATCACGGTCGCGCGTCAGGCAGCGCAGATTGACCATCAGATTGTCGGTGTCGGCCTCGAAGGAAAGCTCGATACCGTGCCGCTCGAGGCGGCGTTTGAAGGCGATGGCGTCCATGTCGCCCGCGCCTTCTTTGAGCATGGCGGCAAGCATGGTGGCGAGGCCTTCTTTGCCCTCGCTGTCGGCAATGCCGCCGCTGCCCTTGAATACGAGGCGGAGCGTCAGCATGGGGTGCGCATTGCTTATGACCAGCGCCTGCATGCCGTCGAGCCCCTCCAGACGGGTTGGCTGGATGGCGTGGGCGGGAAGGGCAAAAAGAAGCAGTAAGGCGATCAGTCCGAAGCGCCTCACGGCGTTTCCTCCTTCGAGAGCAGCGGCTCGGGAATGAGATGCCCCGTCACCTGGGGCTGTTTCAGCAGCATTTCCGCCGCCGCCTTGATGTCGTCATTGCCGACAGCGTCAAGTTTCGCGATTAACGTATCGGGATAGTCCGTGCTGGCATGGGTGGCTGCTGCCGTGCCGTAAAGCGTGGCGATGGCGGCGGTGCTGTCGCGCCCGTAGACTGCCTGCGCGGTCAGGGTGGATTTGGCGAGGGTGAGTTCTTCCGTTGTCACCCCGTCCTTGGCGATCCGCCGCAGCTCATCCTCGACCAGTTGCGGCAGGCTGGCGGGAATCGATTCCGCCGGGGCGATCACGAGGCTGAAGGAGGTAGGGAAGCGGCTGAGGTCGTTATAGGACGTCGACACTTCGGATACGATTTTCTTTTCATAGATCAAGCTGCGCGCCAGCCTGCTCACTTCGCTGCCGCCCAGAACATGGGCCAGGACGAGAAGGGGATAAGCATGCTCCTTATTTTCGGTTGCTTGGCTGGGCGCGAGGTAATCGCGCATCCACAGCGCCTGCTTGAGATGGGGGATGGCCAGCGTCAATGGCTCCGCAGGCGGTTCAGAGAGGGTAGCGGAAACAGGCTTTTTCTGTTCTTGTGAGGCACGAAGGGGGCCGAAATGACGTTCCGCAAGGGTCTTCACGGTTTCCGGCGTAACGTTTCCTGCCACGACGAGCATGGCCCGGTTCGGCTGATAATGCTCGCGGTAGAAACGCTGCAGATCCTCGACACGGATGCTGCGAATATCGTGATCGCTGCCGAGTGTGGGATGGGCAAAAGATGTTCCGTGGAACAGCGCCCCTCTCATCTGCTCTTTCAGCATGGAGGCCGGGTGGTTTTCCACTCTCGCGCGGCGTTCCTCAAGAATGACCTGGCGCTCGCGGTCCACCTCTTCGGGGTCCAGCGTCAGATGGGCCATCCGTTCCGCTTCGAGCCGCATGACCAGCTCCAGGCGATCCGCCGCCACTTGCTGGTGGAAGACCGTCATGTCGCGCGTGGTGAAGGCGTTTTCCTGCCCGCCCTCAGCGGAAATCAGCCGTGAAAACTGCCCCGGGCTCAGGTTTTTCGAGCCGCGGAACATCATATGTTCCAGGAAGTGGGCTAGGCCGGGATGTTCCTTGGGGTCGTCCGCCGCGCCCACCTGATACCACACCATGTGTGTGACGGCAGGGGTAGAGGGGTCGGGAAGCACCAGAATCTTGAGCCCGTTCTCCAGCGTCATTTGCACGGGTTTGGGAGTGGCGGCCTCCGCCCAGCTGCCACACAGGGCCAAATATAAGAAACTCAGTAGAAAAAGACGCAGCATCACCCTTTAAGCCTAGGTTAATAAGATTGCCAGGGAGTTAAAAAATGGCTCATTTTCGCCATTTTCCAATTATTTTTCGATTCTTTTTTGCCGGTCACTTGAAAAGCTGCTGAAACCAGCCGTCTTTTCCAGGGTCTTTTTCGGGAGTTTCGCCTTCGCTGACAGACTTGCCTTCCTTGATATTGGCATCCAGGCGGTCTTTTTCCTTAGAGGCATCCACCACGGGTTCCTTCAGGTCTTTTTTCCTTCCGGCCAGCTCATCGATCACCGTGGTGCGCTGCTCGATATATTGGGTGTTTTCCTCGGTGATTCTGCTTCGAATCTGGGGATCCGCCTTATCGACGCCGGTTTTTTTCAGAAATGCGCTTTCAGCGGTACCGCCACTGGAAGAGACTGCGCTTTCAGGATTGCGCCCTAGAATGGTTTCGGCTGCCTGGGCGCGGACGCCTGAGGAGAGGGGTGCCTGCTCACCGGGCGCAAGCGGCGGGCGGAGCGTGAAATCGGGCGGCACGGTCAAGGGCGGACGCGCGACGACTTTGAATTCGTCCGGCGCGTTCTTGTTGAGGCCTAGAACGCCGCGGGCGTCATTGCAGGC
>JAFLCR010000057.1 GCA_017302755.1 Alphaproteobacteria bacterium | reverse complement strand
CAGCAAGGGCTTCTCTTCCAAGATGCAGCTGGACGAAGCGCAGGCGCAGTTGAACCTCGCCAAGGCCAATGTTCAGCTGGCCGAGGCGAACCTCGCCAAGACCGTGATCCGCGCGCCCTTCGACGGCACGGCAGGCATCCGCAAAGTCAGCCTGGGCGATTACGTCTCCCCCGGGGAGGTGCTGGTGAACCTTGACCAGACCGAGAAACTGAAGCTGCAGTTCACGATTCCCGAGCGCTACCTCTCCGAGATCAAGGCGGGCAGCGAGGTGGAGTTTGCGGTTGATGCGCAAGGCTCGGTCTTCCGTTCGACGGTGGATGCCATCGAATCGCGCATCAGCGCCCAGAACCGCAGCATCCAGGTGCAGGCGATCGTGGATAATGTCGACAACCAGCTTTATCCCGGCCAATTCGTGAACGTGACGCTGCCCATCGCCAAGCGCGAGGCCGCGGTGCTCGTGCCCGACCAAGCGCTGGTGCCGATGGGAAACAAAACCTTCGTCTTCAAGGTAGCCGACGGCAAAGCGCAGAAAATTGAAGTGCAACCTGGGCTGCGCGCCAACTCCAAGGCAGAGATCGTCGCCGGCCTCGCGGCGGGCGACGTGGTCGTGACCGCCGGGCAGCAGAAGCTGCAGGACGGCGCATCCGTCCGCGTCAGCGAGCCGACCGCCGTCTCCGTGACCCGCATGAATGAAGAAGCGGAACCAAAGGCGCAGTAATTTTTTTCATCCATAGCCCGTCCGGCATCACAATGCCGGACGGCGTAGGAAGCACGTTATGAAACTGACCGATCTCTCCATTTCCCGCCCCGTTTTCGCGACCGTCATGAGCCTCGTCATCGTGCTTATCGGCCTGGTGAGCTACGACCGCCTGAGTGTACGCGAATACCCGAACATCGATGAACCCGCGGTAACCATCACCACCACCTATCCCGGCGCCAACGCCGAGATCATGGAATCGCAGGTGACGAAAATTCTGGAAGACTCCATCGCGGGCATCGAGGGCATTAAGCAGATGTCCTCCACTAGCCGCGAGGGGACGAGCGTCATCAACGTTCTGTTCCTGCTTGACCGCGACCCAGACGATGCAGCAGCGGAAGTGCGCGACCGCGTGTCGCGCGTGCGCAGCCAGCTTCCGGATGAGATCGACGAGCCGGTGGTGGCCAAGGTGGAAGCCGATGCTGCTCCCATCATCTGGGTGGTGATGCAGACCGAGCGGCTGAGCCAGGCGCAGCTGACCGATTACGCCGACCGCACGGTGCAGGATCGCCTGCAGAACGTGCCGGGCGTGGCGCAGGTGATGATTTTCGGCGCGCGACGCTATGCCATGCGCATCTGGCTCGACCCGATGAAACTTGCCGCGCACCGCGTAACCGCGAATGATGTGGAGAACGCCCTGCGCGGCCAGAACCTCGACGTGCCGAGCGGGCGCGTAGAAGGTTCCTCGCGCGAATTCACCGTGCTCACGAACAGCGATTTGAACCGCAAGGAGCAGTTCGAAAACGTCATCGTCACCAACCGTGATGGGCATTTCATCCAGATCAAGGATATCGGCCGCGTGACGCTGGGCGCGGAGGAAGACCGCGTGAATTTCAAATATAAGGGACAGCCGGCAGTAGGGCTTGGGATCGTGAAGCAGTCCGTCGCCAACCCGGTGGAGATTTCCGACGCCGTGAACAAGGTGGTGCCGCAGATCCGCGACAGCCTGCCTGAGGGCGTAAGCATCATGATCGGCAATGACACCTCCGTGTTCATTAAACAATCAATCAAGAACGTCTACCAGACACTCGGCGAGGCCGTGGCGCTGGTGGCGGGCGTGATCCTGCTCTTCCTACGCTCGCCGCGCGCGTCGCTGATTCCGCTGGTGACAATTCCGGTATCCCTGATCGGCGCGTTCGCCATCATGGCGGCGCTCGGTTTCACCATCAACACGCTGACGCTGCTCGCGATGGTGCTCGCCATCGGCCTGGTGGTGGACGACGCCATCGTGGTGCTGGAAAATATTTACCGCCATATTGAAGACGGGATGGAGCCTCTGGCGGCTTCCTATCTCGGCGCCAAGGAAATCGGCTTCGCGGTGCTCGCGATGACCATCACGCTCGCCGCGGTGTACGTGCCGGTGGCGTTCATGGAAGGCCGCACCGGCAAGCTCTTCGCCGAATTCGCGCTGACACTCGCCTCGGCGGTGCTGATCTCCGGGTTCGTGGCGTTGACGCTCTCGCCAATGATGTGCTCGAAGCTGCTGCGCCACACGCACAGCCAGAACCGGATTTCAGCCACGCTCGAACGCTGGCTGGAAAACATCGACCACGCCTACCGCCACGCCCTCACCCGTGCGCTGGCGCGGCGGTGGCTGGTGTTTCCGTTCCTGGGCATCATCGCGCTGGCGACGTGGCTTACCTATTCCAGCCTGAAATCAGAGCTGTCGCCGCTGGAAGATCGCGGCCTGTTCTTCACCGCCATCATCGGCCCCGAGGGCGCGACGGTGGATTACATGTCCGCCTACGGCGAGCAGATCGAGAAGATCCTGAGGGACATTCCGGAAGTCAACCGCTTCGGCATCGTGCTTGGCATGGGCACAAACCGGCTGCCGCTTTCGAACCAGGGCATCTCCTTCGCCGGCCTCACGCCGTGGGACGAGCGCACGCGCAGCAGCAAGGAAATCGTGGGATCGCTCATGCCCAAATACATGGACATCCCCGGCGTGCTCGCCTTCGGCATCACCCCGGCCTCGCTTGGCGCGAGCGGGTTTTCGAAGCCTGTCGAATTCGTGATCAAGGATTCCACCTCCTATCAGGAAATGGCGGCTAACCTGGAAAAATTCCTCGCCAAGGTGGGTGAGAATCCGCGGATCGTCGGCGTCGACACCGACCTCAAGATCAACACGCCGCAGCTGAACATCGCCATCGACCGCGACCGGCTGGCCGATCTCGGCATCAGCGTGTCGGAACTGGGGCGCACGCTGGAAACCCTGCTTGCCAGCCGCAAGGTGACGCGCTTCAAGCAAGCTGGCGAACAGTACGAGGTGATGATGCAGATGGAAGAAGACCTGCGCACCGAACCGCAGCGCCTGAACGACATTTATCTGCGCGCCGCCTCGGGCGAGTTGGTGGCGCTCTCCGGCGTGGTGACGCTGACGCCCACCGTGGCGCCGCGCGACCTCAACCATTTCGATCGCCTGCGCTCGGTAACCGTCACTGCCAACCTCGCGCCGGGCTATGCGCTCGGCGAGGCGCTGCAATTCATGGAAGCCGCCGCGAAGGACACCCTCCCCCCCACGGCAAGCATTGGCTATACGGGGCAGTCGCGCGAATATATGGAATCCAGCTCCGGCATCTACCTGGTGTTCGTGCTGGCGCTGCTCTTCATCTACCTGGTGCTGGCGGCGCAGTTCGAAAGTTTCATCGACCCGCTGGTGATCATGGTGACGGTGCCGCTCTCTATGCTCGGTGCGCTGCTGCTGCTGAAGATCACGGGGAATACGCTTAACATCTACAGCCAGATCGGGCTGGTGACGCTGGTGGGGCTGATCACCAAGCACGGCATTCTGATCGTCGAGTTTGCGGGCAAGCAGCGCGAGATGGGCGCGGACATCGTCACCGCCGTCATCGAAGCAGCGCACTTACGCCTGCGGCCGATCCTGATGACCACTTCGGCGATGGTGCTGGGCGCGGTGCCGCTCGCCATCTCCTCCGGCGCGGGCGCGGAAAGCCGCGAGCAGCTGGGCCTGGTGATCGTGGGCGGCATGACCTTCGGCACGTTGCTGACGCTTTTTGTGCTGCCGGCGTTCTATACTTATGTCAGCAGGCAGCCGCACGCGCGGATCGAGGTGTCGCACGCAGCGGCGGCTTAAGCGCTGACGTCCGTCTGACGGGGGCGCATGGCGTGCTTGCGCGCATACATGGCGCGGTCGGCGCGGTCGAGCAGCGCATCGGGCACGTCCCCCTGCTCCGCCTCGGCAATGCCGATGGCGACCGAGAGGGGAAGCTTCTTTCCATTCCACAGCAGCGGCGAACGCTGCAGCACCGCCTGAATGCCCTGCACGCGCTTCTGCGCGTCCGCCTGGCGGGCATGAAAGAGAATCGCGGCGAATTCATCGCCGCCGAGGCGGGCCACGAAATCGGAATCGCGTACATTGGCGCGCAGCAGCTCGGCCACGCGGTTGATCACGGCATCCCCCGCCTGGTGGCCCAGCTGGTCGTTGACCGGCTTCAAGTTGTTGATGTCGCAGAATAGAATGGAAAAGGGAGTTTTGTAACGCTGGAACATCTTGATCGCCCAGTCCAGCCGGCGGGTGAAGGCGCGGCGGTTGGGCAGCGGAACGAGGCAGTCCACGTCCACCAGCTCGGTCAGCTCGGCGATCTGGCGGTGGGCGGAATCCAACTCGCGGGACAGGCTTTTCAGGTGATCCAGCAGCGCCGACACCGCCATGCTGACGCGGGGCGTAATCTCGGATGGGGGAAGGCCCAGGTCGCTGACCTGGCTCGGAAGCGTCCCCAGGCCGGGAATGACCGGCAACTGAGGTTTACGGAAGGCACTCCACTGCACTTTGGCACCCATAGCCGCCTCGCGGAATTGGGGTTAAGCTGGCAAGCTCCTACAGAATGGGGCATTTCTTCGTTTCCACAACCGGAATCGGCTTTTAACCGGCGAAGTTCCTTGACTTTTTGATAAGCGATGGCATTTTTGTCACTTTTTCGCGACCTGAAAGCGCGTGGCGCTTGAACGCCAAAGAACAAGGAGCCTATCCTATCATGGCCAAGAAAGCCGCCCCCATCGCCATCGTCATGGGCAGCCAGAGCGACTGGGAAACGCTGAAACACACCTCCGACATTCTCAACGAACTCGACATCGCCCACGACGTGAGGATCGTCTCCGCTCATCGCACGCCGAAACGGCTTTATGATTTCGCCAGCCACGCGGCGGACAAAGGCGTGAAGGTCATCATCGCGGGCGCGGGTGGCGCGGCGCATCTGCCGGGCATGGTCGCTTCCATGACCACGCTGCCGGTGCTCGGCGTGCCGGTGGAAAGCAAACATCTGAACGGCATGGACAGCCTGCTCTCGATCGTCCAGATGCCAGCCGGCGTGCCGGTGGGCACGCTCGCCATCGGCAAGGCGGGCGCGAAGAACGCCGCACTGCTGGCCGCCTCGATTCTGGGGCTGCAGGACGACGACGCCGCGGCAAGCCTGGCGGCCTGGCGCCGGAAGCAGACCGACGCCGTGGCGGAAACTCCGGAGTAATATGGCCATCATCCCCCCCGGCTCGACGATCGGCATTCTCGGCGGAGGGCAACTCGGCCGCATGAGCGCCCTGGCAGCGGCGGAGCTGGGATATCGCGTGCATGTCTTCACGCCCGAGGAACACAGCCCGGCGGCACAGGTGAGCGCGGCCGCCACGGTGGCGGCTTATGAAGACGAAGCGGCGCTTAAAGCCTTCGCGGAAAACGTGGATGTCGTCACTTTTGAATTCGAAAATGTGCCCGCAAAAAGCGCGGAGCTGCTCGAAAAGATCAAGCCCGTTAGGCCAGGGGCAAAAGCGCTTTATCTCTGCCGCCACCGGCTGCGCGAAAAGGAATTCGTCAACGCCTCCGGCGGCAAGACCGCGCCTTTTTGCAAAGTGGATTCCAAAGCATCGCTTAAGGCGGCTGCAAAAGAACTTGGCTTTCCCTGCATCCTGAAAACCTGCGAGCTGGGTTATGACGGCAAGGGCCAGTGGAAAATCGCGGCGGAGAAAGATATCGATGCGCTGGACGTGGATTTCACGCAAGGTGAATTCGTGCTCGAAGGCTTCGTGCCGTTCGCGAAAGAGCTTTCCGTCATCGTTGCTCGCGGTGTGGAAGGCGAAATGCGCTGCTTCCCCGTGGTGGAGAACATCCATAAGAACCACATACTTCACATCACGCGCGCGCCTGCGAACGTCCAGCACGTCGCCGCGCGCGAGGCCGAGCGGCTGGGGCGGGCGCTGGCCGAAGCGATGGGCATGGTCGGCCTGCTCGCCGTGGAGCTGTTCATGCTGGAGGACGGCACGCTGCTCGTGAACGAGATGGCGCCGCGCCCGCACAATTCGGGGCATTACAGCATCGACGCCTGCGTGACCGATCAGTTCGAGCAATTCATCCGCGCCGTATGCGGGCTGCCGCTCGGCGACTCCGGCTTGCGCTGCCCGGCGGAGATGGTGAACCTCATAGGCGATGATATCAACGCCTGGGCGCAATATCTCGCCCTGCCCAACGCCAAGCTGCACTTATATGGAAAAAGCGAAGCCCGGCCGGGGCGCAAGATGGGGCATGTAACACTGCTGAAGTGAGCGCTACATGCCGTGCTGACGCGCCATCTGCTGCTGAATATCTTCAATCACCGGCACGTGATTCACGAGGGTAAACTTATCCCACAGCGCTTCGGCGGCGGCGGCAAGAAAGATATGCGGCTCCACGCCTCGAAACTGCAGAATGAGGCCATCCTCAGCTGCATGCCATTGGCAGTAATATAGCCCAATCCTTCCTTCTCCGGATGCTTCCAACGACATGCCGCGTTTGATGCTGCGGTACTCCGGCGGAAGAACCACGTCGATGTCCACCAGGCCGCCAGAAGCAAAAACAAAGCCGTATTCCCGCTCCAGAAGCAAGGTGAGCACCGCATCGGGCGAAGGCGACTCTCTCGCGGTGACGAGCGGCGTCATGCCGGACGGGTTGATATCGCCGTTTTCCAAAAACGAAGGTACCGCGTCCGTCACGGCAACCGACGCATATTCCGCCGGAGCCAACACGATACGCATGGCACTGACGGCAGTTTGCCTCTCACGCAGCGGCGGCAAGGTGACGTAAACCACCCCTTCGCCAATGATATGCTCCTCTGTCTCACGCTGAAGCTGCTGCGCGGCACGTGAAGCGCCTTCCAACATGGCGTGCGCAAAAAACGCCGAATCCTGCAGAAGATTCCGCCCGTTCGTATAACGATACGTTCCGCCGCTATGCACCAATGCCGGCTGCGGTTCCCTGCTACTGAGATCAAAAGCAAGCGAAAGACCCAGGGCGATATGTTCGTTCCCCGAAGCACTCACTCTTTCGAGCACCGGCGTGAATGTCTGGATCAGCCGCGCCAGATCCCGCGCGCTGTCAGGTGAACGTGGAATGCCCAACTCCACGCCCCGCTGTTCGTAGGCATCCCTCACATATGATTGCATTACTTCAACAGACGAGGACTGGGATGCGGCAAGACGGCCGAATGCTTGCCGCATGATATCGTTCACCTCACGCTGCGTGAGGTGCTCGAAGACTGCACCCGTCTGCACGCGATTCACCGGCAGGGCAAGAAACGCCTGCGCGGGGTTTTCGGCAGCAAAAAACCCATCCAAGTCATAGGGAATCCATACGGAACACTGCATCACGACACTCCCGTTAACATGCTGCCGTTACACCACGAATTCTTGACGTTTTTATGATATGGGCAGGAAAATTTTATGACTAAAAGCCAAACTCTTGATATTCCACGTGGGTCAGGTACAGCCCGTCCGGCGGAGCGGTGGGGCCGGCAGCCGCGCGGTCACGGGCTTCCAGGGCGGCGGAGACGTCCTCAGGCCGCCATTTACCCGCTCCCACCAGCTTCAGCGTGCCCACCATGTTGCGCACCTGATGATGCAGGAAAGAGCGCGCGGATACGGTGAAGCGGATCTCGTCGCCGCGCTGCTCAACGTCAAGCTGGTCCAGGGTTTTGAGGGCGGACTGCGATTGGCATTGCGCGGCACGGAAGCTGGTGAAATCATGGTGGCCGAGCAGCCGCTTCGCACCCTCCCGCATCGCCGCCTCGTCAAGCGCTTCAGCGATGTGCCACGCGCGCCCTTCCTCCAGCGCCAGGCGCGCGGGGCGGTTGATGATGCGGTAAAGGTAATGGCGCTTTGTGGCGGAGAAGCGGGCATGAAACCCTTCCGGCGCCAGGCGCGCGCCGATCACGCTCACGGCCGCGGGCTTCAGGTGGTGGTTGATGGCGGCAACGAGTTTTTCCGGTTCGATCTCGCGCTCCATGTCCAGATGCGCGACCTGGCCGGTGGCGTGCACGCCCGCATCGGTGCGGCCAGCCCCGGTCACCGGCACTGGCACGCCGCCGTTCAGCGGGGCCAGGGCGGATTCCAGCAATCCCTGCACGGACGGGCCATTTTCCTGGATCTGCCAGCCATGCAGGCCAATGCCAAGATATTCGACCACGATGACATAGCGACGCATCATGTAAGCCTGGCACTGGGGGATAACGCGCATCCCTGCAGAAACTCCCTCGCCGGAAGCGCTTTCTTACCGGGGCGTTGCAGGATCAGGAGACGCAGCGCCGTGCCGTTTCCGCAGGCGATGAGCAGGCGGTCGTCGAGCACGGTTCCAGGCATGGCGGAGGTGGGCGCTGGTTCGGGCATCGCTTCCCAGACCTTGATCGTTTCCTCTCCATGTAGGAAAAATGCCCCCGGAGCCGGGTTCATGCCGCGCACCAGGCAATCCAGCTCTAGAGCGGATTTCGACCAGTCGATGCGCCCCTCCTCCTTGCGGATTTTCGGGGCGTGCAGCACGCCCTCGGCGCTTTGGGGAATGGGTAGCAGCGTACCATCAAGAATGGCGGGAAGATGCTTCCTCAACATCTGCGCACCCTGTTTCGCCAGACGGTCGTGCAGTTGGCCGAAGGTTTCACGTTCGCCCACGGCGCTGCGTTCGCAGGCATAGACCGCTCCCGTATCCATGCCCTGCTCCATGGCCATCAGGCAGACGCCGGTTTCCTGGTCGCCGGTAAGAATGGTGCGCTGCAGCGGGGCCGCGCCGCGCCAGCGCGGCAGCAGCGAAGGATGAAGGTTCACGCAGCCATGCTTCGTGCTTTCGAGGATGGGGAGCGGCAGTAGCAACCCGTAGGCGGCGACCACGGCGAGATCGGCATCGAGCGCGCGGAAGGCGGCTTGCGTTTCCGCGTCTTTCAGCGTCACCGGCGTGCGCACCTCGATACCGCGCGATTCGGCGAAGGCATGCACCGGACCGGGCGTCAGCTTCTGCCCCCTGCCCGCCGGGCGCGGCGGCTGGGAGTAGACCGCCGCCACGGCGTAACCTTCCTCCAGCAGCGCCTCCAGCGCCGGAAGCGCGAAGGCGGGCGTGCCCATGAAGACGAGTTTATAGTCGGAAGGCTGGGGCATGCGGCTTTGAAAAATGAGGTTTCTCGGTTATGATCAGGCATGGTTCTCACCTTCGCCAGGCCGCCGCGAGAGTGGCGGTTTCCGAGAACCGGCGCGCAGCGTACACCAGTACGTGAGCACCGGAAGCGCAGGAAACTGGCATTCGCAGCAAGGCATGGCGAAGGTGAGAACCATGCCTAAAAACCTGTGCACGAAAGCCTCCCATGACGCAAGCCTTCCTTCGCCTCGCCCTACTCGCCCCGGCCCTGCTGCTGGCGCAGCCCGCCACCGCGCAGGTGATGGACGCGCCGTCACACAAGGGCATGCCGCGCGCCGTGCCGTGCCATCCAAAGGCTCAGGCGTGGATCGGCAAGCGCTTCGCTCCGGACGGACGCGTGGCGGGTCCGGGCGAAATCACGCCGGCGATGCTGCCCCCTTGGAACCGCATCATCCGTCCCGGCGATGGCGTAACGCGGGACGCCATCGCGGAACGGCTCAACCTGATGCTTGACGAGCAAGGTTACATTGCCGGTATGTATTGCGGCTGAGATATGTCAGCCATCCATCCATATTATTGGAACCGGGCCAGCAAGGAACTTTCACGCAACGACCCGGTAATGGCCCGGTTGATCCGCCAGTATAAAGGCGAGGCGCTGTTCAGCCGCGGCGATGCTTTCGTGACCCTCGTGCGCTCGATCGTCGGGCAGCAGATTTCGGTGAAGGCGGCGGATAGCATCTGGATGAAGATGGTGCAGGGAATTGGCCCCGTTACCGCCCATTCCGTGCTCTCGCAGGACGAGGCGCTGCTCAGAAGTTACGGACTTTCCGGGCAGAAGATCGCTTATCTCAAGCATCTGTCACTGGAGTTCCACGAAGGAAAATTCGGCGCCATGGCCTGGGAGGAACTGGAGGACGAGCATGTCATCCGGGAGCTGGTTTCCCTGCGCGGCATCGGCACATGGACGGCGGAGATGTTCCTCATCTTCCACCTGATGCGGCCGGATGTGTTTCCGGTCGCGGATATCGGCCTGCGCAAAGCGGTGGAGAAGCATTACCGCGATAGCGAAACCATGAACCTGGCGGAGCTGGAGAAAATTTCCGAAGCCTGGCGGCCCTGGCGGACAGTGGCCACCTGGTATCTCTGGCGCAGCCTCGACCCCGTGCCGGTGGCCTATTAGAGCAGGCAAGCGGTTATCGGGGGTTAATATCTTCAATTTTATTAAAATCACTTTTTAAATTAGGGGTGTTTTGTTCTTTTTCCGGGACAATGGAGTGAGATCATCTTCCATAAGTCTTGGATTCATGAGCAAAACCTCCTCAGCTTCGGAAGCCAGGCCGGGCATTACCCGCCATCTCGATGTCAGCCGCAAGGCGGACATCACCGATCAGGGCGCCGTCACGGTGAAGCTCGCGCTTTCGAGCTCGGAAGCAGGCGCGCTGCGCCTGAAGGCGGCGCAGGACGGACGCATCCAGGTGGATATCGATCCCGTCACCGGCGTGGTGACGATCACCGGCGACGCGGCCCTGGTACAGGCCGCGCTACAGGACGTGCAGCTCGAAATCGCGCCCGGCTTCGCCAAAACCTTCAAGATGGACATGCACGTCTCGCAGGGCGGAAGCGAGCATCACGAACAGCTCATTCTCTATTTCGAAAGCGCATCGAACCGCCATGTTCCCATGGACGGCACGGGAAGCGGCGCATCGTGGCTGGCGCGGGAAGACGCGCATGCGCTTTCGGCGCGGCAACAGGAAGAGGATGAGCGCGTGCTGCACACCAATGGCCGCACTACCCCCGACCGTCTGCAGGCGATGCCCACGGACGATGAGGAGAACGACGATACTCCCAGCACGGCACTGCTTACCCTGCCACCGGTCGAGCTGAGGCCGGGCTATGTGGCGCCCGCGCCCCTGCCCGTGCCTGCCCCCGCGCAGTCCCCACCGGTCAGCGTCGCTCCCCCGTCTTCTGAGGTGCCGGAGCCGGTTACACCGCCTTCCTCATCCCCTGCGCCGGTCACGCCTCCCGTTTCCGGCGGCGGCACCACCGGCGCGGGAGGCACCGCCGCGGCGGGACGCTCCTTCACGCTTACCCCAGGCATCGACAATCTCATCGGCGACATCGGCGATGACACGTTCTTCGGTTCCGCCGCCGATCTTGCCATCACCGACACCGTCACCGGCGCCACGGGGAACGACCTGCTGCAATTCACCGGCGGCGTGCTCAATGCCACCACCGGCGCGGGCGTCATGAGCAACGTCACCGGTATTGAGAATATCCAGCTCAACAGCAACGGCGCGCATGTGCTGAACCTTACCAACGGGTATTTCGGCGGCAGTGGCTTCGTCACCGGCATGATGAGTGTTTCCACCACATCCAACGTAGGCATCACTGTCAGCGGCTTCGGCGTCTCCGGCATTTACAGCGCCTCGCTCTCCGGCGCATCGGGCGCGGATTCGCTCTACGGCACCGACGGCGCGGACACCATCGCGAG
>JAFLCR010000056.1 GCA_017302755.1 Alphaproteobacteria bacterium | reverse complement strand
TCCTTGGCCCACTGAATATTATCCGGAAACGGAAAGAACGCATCTGAAGCAAGTACTGCGCCTTGCGTGGAAAGCCCCGCCTCTTTCGCCTTCCAGCCCGCAATGCGCACGGAGTTGACACGGCTCATCTGGCCCGCGCCGATGCCGATGCTCGCCCCGTCCTTCGCAAAGACGATGGCGTTGGATTTCACATGCTTGGCTACCGTGAACGCAAAGCGCAAATCCTGCATCAGCGCCTTTTCGACCGATTTCTTGGTGACGGTCTTAAGCTCTGATTCGCTCCAGAGCGGCACATCCTCGTCCTGAAGCAGGAATCCGCCGGAGACGATCTTCATGATAGGACGCGCTTCGGATTTCTGCGGCATGCCGCCGGTGACGAGGAGGCGGAGGTTCTTCTTCGCGGCGAAGACGGCTTCGGCTTCGGCGGAGGCTTCGGGCGCAATCACCACTTCGACAAAAATCTCGGCAATGGCCTTGGCGGTCTCTGCATCCAGCGAACGGTTGAGCGCCACGATGCCGCCGAACGCGCTTTCAGGATCGCAGGCATGCGCCTTGCGGTAGGCTTCAAGCGGCGTTTTGCCCAGCGCCACGCCGCAGGGGTTGGCATGCTTCACGATCACCACCGCCGTCTCTTCAAACTCGCTGACCAGCGCCCAGGCAGCGTCGGTGTCGTTGATGTTGTTGTAGCTGAGTTCCTTGCCCTGAAGCTGCTTGGCGGTGGCCAAGCCTTTCGCCGAAGGATCGTTCACATAGAACGCCGCCTGCTGGTGCGGGTTCTCGCCGTAACGCAAGGTCTGCTTGAGCTCGCCCGCGACCGCGAAACGGCGCGGGGCCGCGTCGTTCTGCACACGCGCGAACCACTGTCCGATCGCCGCATCATATGCGCCGGTGCGGGCATAAGCGATGCCAGCCAAGCGCTCGCGCAGGGAAAAAGTCGTGCCGCCATGCGCGCTCACTTCTTCTAAGACGGCAGCGTAATCCTGCGCATCCACCACGACCGCGACGTCGTGATGGTTCTTGGCCGCGGCGCGGATCATGGCGGGGCCGCCGATGTCAATGTTCTCGATGATGTCTTCCTGAGCCTTGGCGCTCACGTCGCCCTTCCATTTGGCGACGGTCTGCTCGAAGGGGTAGAGGTTCACCACCACCAGGTCGATGGGCGCGATGCCGTGCGCCTGCATCGCCGAAGCATGCTCTTTGTTCTCGCGGATGCCCAGGATGCCGCCGTGGATCTTGGGATGCAGCGTCTTTACGCGGCCGTCGAGCATCTCGGGAAATCCGGTATGCTCGGAGACTTCCTTCACCTTCACGCCGGAATCCGCCAGCAGTTTCGCCGTGCCGCCGGTGGAGAGAATTTCCACCCCCTTGGCCGCCAGCGCCTTGGCGAATTCCACGATGCCGGTTTTATCCGACACCGACAGCAGGGCGCGGGTGATGGGACGAATCTCGTTGCTCATGTCTTTATCTACGCCTCCTTGTATTCGGGGGCGATCTCCTTCAATGCGGTTCTGAGGCCGGAAGCCTCGCGGTGTTCGGCTATGGCCTTAAGGGATTGCAGCTTGTTGCGCAAGGCTCTGACGTCCACGGCCCGCGGCTTGGCAAGCAGGATGCGCTCATGCTTTGTTTTGACGGGCGCTTCATTGAAATAAAACAATTCTTCAAAGAGTTTCTCCCCCGGCCTGAGGCCGGTGGTGACGATTTGGATGTCCTCACCCGGCTTGAAGCCGGCCAGGCGGATCATCTGTTCGGCCAGGTCGCGGATGCGCACCGGCTCGCCCATGTCGAGCACGAAGATGAGCCGTCGCGGTGCTCGGCTTCCGGAAACTCGCGACATCCCGCGGCGGCGGCGGTCAGCACCAGCTCCACGGCTTCGCGCACGGTCATGAAATAGCGCACCATATCGGGATGGGTGATGGTGATCGGCCCGCCGGCAGCCAGCTGTTTCTGAAACAACGGCACCACCGAGCCGCTTGAGCCTAGCACGTTGCCAAAGCGGACGGTGATGAAGCGCGTCTTGCTTTCCATCGCCGTCGCCTGGCAGACCATTTCGGCGACACGCTTGGTCGCGCCCATGACGTTCAGCGGGTTCACGGCCTTGTCGGTGGAGATGAGCACCATCGCCTCACACCCGGCGGCAGCCGCGCATTCGGCAACGTTGCGCGTGCCGAAAACATTGGTCGTCACCGCCGCGTCCGGATTGGCTTCGGAAAGCGGAACATGCTTCACCGCCGCCGCATGGAACACCAGCTCCGGCCTCGCCTGTGTGAATATGCGGGTCAGGTGCTCCTTGTCGCGGATGTCGGCAAGCACGCTGCTGCGGGGGAGCACGGGAAAACTGGCGGCGATCTCATGATCAATCAGATAAAGGTTGTGTTCGGAAAGCTCTAGCAGAGTAAGTGCCTTGGGCGCCAGACCGGCAATCTGGCGCACCAGCTCCGAGCCTATCGTGCCGCCAGCGCCGGTCACCAGCACGCGTCTGCCGGCAACAAGGACGCGCATGGCTTCCTTATCCAGCGCATTCTGCGCACGGCCAAGCAGGTCTTCGATGGCGATGGGGCGAGCCTCAAGTTTCGCGCCTTCAGCCTGCTGCAGATCCTGCAGGCTGGGAAGGCGCGCCACGGAAAGGCCCAGCCCTTCGGCGATCTCCACCAGCTGGCGCAGCGGCGCGCCTTTAAGATCGCGGTCGGCAACGATGATTTTGCGCACGCGAATGCCGTCGCGCCGCTCCAGCTTTTCCACGATGCTGTTGAGGCTGCTCACCGCGCCGAGCACGCGCACGCCAAGCAGGGTGCGGCCCACCTGACGGCTGTTCTGGTCGAGCAGGCCGACGACCGTATACTCGCCGCCATCGTCGCGCTTCTGGGTTTCGCGCACGTAAAGCGCCGCTTCGTCTTCGGTGCCCACCAACAACACGGGGATGCGCATCTGAGGCAGGGCGCGCATGTCCCAGCCGACGCGGCCATCCTTTACCAGGCGGTAGAGAAAGCGCGGGCCGCCGAGCAGAATCAGCAGCAGCAGCCAGACAATCACCAGCACCGAGCGGGGCATGCCCTCCAGGCGGGTGAAAAGAAAGAGCGTCGGCAGGTAGAGCAGCACGGCAAGGCTTGTCGCCTTGCCGATGGTGAGCAGATCCTGCATCGAGGCGTAGCGCCACATGCCGCGGTACAGCCGCATCAGCGAAAACACCGTGCCGCAGATGATCATGAACAGGACCGTCGCGTAGGCGACGTAGCCCCAGCCTAGATACCATATAGCGTCGCCGAGGCGCAGGTATAGCGCGAGCAGAAACGCCACGCCCGCCATGATCACGTCATGGACGGCAGCGATGTGGTTTTTGGTCTTGCTGGAAATCATCCGCTCTTCACCGGTTTCGTTTTGCTCATGCGCCGCTGGGGCTGCGCTCCCGCTTGGTCGCTAGTCCTCGCCCTGCTCGTCCATACCGCCTGATAAAACATCAGGCGGTATATCTAACGCGCCCCCAAGCGGTTGGCAAATTGTTCCGGGGAAGCGAAATCCCCGTTTTACGAAGGCGGTAGCTATGGTTATAAGGGCGGTATGGATAAAATACGCATCATCGGCGGGGTGCCCCTGCGCGGCGCGGTGGAGATCAGCGGAGCCAAGAACGCCGCCCTCCCCCTCATGACCGCCGCCCTGCTCACCGACGAAAAGCTGGTCTTGAACCGCTTGCCCTATCTGGCGGACATCATCACGCTGGCCAACCTGCTCGCCACGCTCGGCTGCGAGCTTTCGCTGCACACCAACCGCAGGGATTATCAGGAGAACCGCTCACTGACGCTGCATGCAAAGCGGCTGCTCAGCGTCACCGCCGAGTACGATCTGGTGCGCAAGATGCGCGCCTCGGTGCTGGTACTCGGCCCCCTGCTCGCCCGCGAAGGCAAGGCGAGAGTGTCGCTGCCTGGAGGCTGCGCCATCGGCCCGCGCCCCATTGACCTGCACCTCAAGGCGCTGGAGCAGATGGGGGCGGTGATCGAGCTCAAGGAAGGCTACATGGATGCGCATGTGCCCGGCGGCAGGCTCAAGGGCGCGGAGATCCAGTTCGACAAGGTTTCCGTGGGCGCGACCGAGAACCTGCTCATGGCCGCAAGCCTTGCCGACGGAGAGACCATCCTGGGCAATGCCGCCCGCGAGCCGGAAGTGACCGATCTCGCCCGCTGCCTGATCGCGATGGGCGCAAAGATCGAGGGCCTGGGCAGCGACCGGCTGAAAATCACCGGTGTCTCCCGGCTTCACGGCGCCACGCATGACGTGGTTGCGGACCGTATCGAGGCGGGCACCTACGCGGCAGCAGCGGCCATCACCAACGGCGACCTCGAGCTGCTGGGCGTTTCGGCTGAGCTGATGCAGTCGGTGATCGAGAAATTCGGGGAGTCAGGCGTATTGTTCATCCCCACCGAGCGCGGGCTTCGCGTGCGGCGCGAGAACGGGCTGATGCACGGCGTGGACGTGATGACCCAGGTATTCCCGGGCTTTCCCACCGACATGCAGGCTCAGTTCATGACGCTGATGGCCGTCGCCGACGGCGCGTCTATGATTACCGAAACCATCTTCGAAAACCGCTTCATGCACGTGCCGGAACTGGCTCGCATGGGCGCGAACGTCACCGTGCACGGCTCTTCGGCGATGGTGCGCGGCGTGCCGGCACTGAAAGGTGCGCAGGTGATGGCTACCGACCTCAGGGCTTCAAGCTCTCTGGTGCTGGCCGCGCTGGCCGCGCAGGGGGAAACGGTCGTCAACCGCGTCTATCACCTTGACCGGGGCTATGAACGCATCGAGGAGAAGCTGGCCGCCTGCGGCGCCAGGATCGAGCGGATCGGCTGAAGTTCAGCTGCCTAGAACGAGGGAACGCCCGTGATCCTGGCGGAAAGTAGCTCCGCACAGATTCATTTCCGAGGGAATGTTCCACCCCGTCACAATATCTACAAAGCGCCCTAGGTTTTGCTTCACTATATCGCCACCACGCTTCAAGCTAAAATAGCCGCCTTCCACACCAATCGCATGCCTACCGTCCACCATGGCACAGCAATGCACGACATTCTGTCCCGCAAGGTAAATGCTTGCGGCTTGCTGGGCTTCCCGAGACTCCAGAAGAACCATTTGCATCTGCGGGGTTCCGGCAACGAATGTGTCGGGCGTAATGATATAAACAGCGTTGTTCAGGAATGTTTGGGACATGGTTTTTCCATTGGCAAAATCAATGCCTATTCTTTAGCAAGCCCATTTTACCGTTTTATGACGCTTTATATGGTTGTTTTTTGTGTTCTTTTGCCTTACCCGGAATGCCATGGGCGCTTTCCTGACCATCGCCGTCCCCAAAGGCCGCATTCTCAAAGAGTTGATGCCGGTGCTAAAGCGCGCCGGCATTGAGGCGGAGCCAGATTTTTATGACGAGTCCTCACGGAAACTGGAATTCGCCACCAATCAAGCACATATATCCTTCATCCGGGTGCGCAGCTTCGACGTGGCGACCTTCGTCGCTTTCGGCGCGGCGCAGCTGGGCGTGGCCGGCAGCGACGTGCTGCTGGAATTCGATTACCCCGAACTCTACGCGCCGCTGGATTTGAACATCGGCCACTGCCGCCTTTCCGTCGCCGAGCTGAAGAGCCTCGCCGAGGAGGATCATCCCGCGCGGTGGAGCCATATCCGCATCGCCACCAAATACCCGAATATCGCCAAGCGCCATTTTGCGGCGCGCGGCGTGCAGGCCGAATGCATCAAGCTCAACGGCGCGATGGAGCTTGCCCCCAAGCTTGGCCTATGCCGCCGCATCCTTGATCTCGTCAGCACCGGCGCGACGCTCAAGGCGAACGGTTTGGTGGAAGTGGAGAAGATCGCCGACGTCTCATCCCGCCTCATCGTCAACCGCACGGCGTTCAAGACGCGCGGCGGCGAGATGCGGGAATGGATTGCCCGTTTCCGCGAAGCGGCCGCATGAGGGAGAACGTGAATGCGTAAGTTTCGCAGCATCGATGATGATTTCGCTTCCTCGTTCGAGGCATTCCTGAATGAGCAACGCGAAGCCCCGGCCGATGTTCGGGGCACGGTCGCGGATATTCTCACCGCCGTTCGCAAGCATGGCGACAGCGCGCTTCTGGAGGCCACGCGCAAATTTGATCGCATGCCGGCCCTGGCTGACGTCTCCGCGCTGCGCGTGGATGAAAAGGAGATCGCGGAAGCGCGCATGTCCTGCAGCCCGGACATGCTGGCCGCGCTGGAGCTGGCCGCGGCGCGCATCCGCAGCTTCCATGAGCGCCAGAAGCCTCAGGATCTGGATTATACGGATAATGAAGGCATCCGCCTCGGCGCGCTGTGGAAGCCGCTCGACGCCGTGGGGCTGTATGTTCCCGGCGGCACCGCGTCCTATCCCAGTTCCGTGCTGATGAACGCCGTCCCGGCCAGGGTGGCCGGTGTGAAACGCCTGGTCATGGCAAGCCCGACCCCGGAAGGAAACATGAATCCCGCCGTGCTTGTTGCCGCCGCCATCGCGGGCGTGGACGAGATCTGGCGCATCGGCGGCGCGCAGGCCATCGGCGCCCTCGCCTACGGCACGGCATCTATCCGGGCGGTGGACAAAATCGTCGGCCCGGGCAATGCCTGGGTGGCGGAAGCCAAACGCCAGGTCTTCGGCACGGTCGGCATCGACATGGTGGCCGGGCCGTCGGAAATTCTCGTGGTGGCGGATAAATCCGCGAACCCGCGCTGGGTCGCCGCTGATCTGCTCTCACAGGCCGAGCACGACACCGCCGCGCGCGCGCTGCTCATCACCGACGACGAGGATCTTGCCTGCGAAGTCGGGTTTGAAATCAGCGCCGCCCTCTCCACCTTGCCCCGCGCCGACATCGCCCGCGAAAGCATCGAGAAGCACGGCGCGATCATGGTGATCCCCAATCTCCATGATGCCGTGGATCTCATCAACCGCATCGCGCCGGAGCATCTGGAGCTGATGGTGGAACGGCCCGAAGCGCTGCTTTCCGGCATTCATCATGCAGGCGCGGTGTTCCTCGGCCATTACACGCCGGAAGCAATCGGCGATTACATCGCCGGGCCAAGCCATGTGCTTCCCACGGCTGCTACGGCACGGTTTTCCTCCGGCTTGTCCGTGTATGATTTTTTGAAGAAAATGTCGCTCATTCAATGCTCGGGTGACGGCTTCAGGAAACTTGCTTCCGCCGCCGCTACGTTGGCGGACAGCGAAGGGCTGGATGCACACGCGCTTTCGTTGCGCGCGCGACTGAATCATTGAAAAATCGCGGCGTTGCCCATCTTAATAGATTCTTTACGCTCCCTGCCTATAGTGCTTCGGCTTCATGGCACAAGCCTTCGCTCTTGATGCAATTATGCAACAAAGGCAGCGAAATGCCGGGTGGCCTGAAAACACATGGCGGAATTCCGTTGAGCGGGAGAGAAAAAGTCCTAAATGTGTTGACTAACTTTGAGCGTTTTGCGACTGTACGCGTCAACTGCGGTCGCAGATGCTAAGTCTCTTTTGTTCAACCTCTACCGAATTTTAACTTCAACAACCCCAGGGGATAGTTCCATGACTGATTATCTTTTCAGTTCCGTGAAGGGTTCCACGCTCACGTTCAATACGAGCACGGACACTCTTCTCATCACCAGTGCCGACGGTACCGCGACGACGACGTCGCTCGAAGCAAGCGGCTCCAATCTGGTCGTTCGCACGTCTACCGGCACGGTGACGCTGACCGGCGTTTCGCTCGCGACGCTCACGCCCACCACCATCGGCTTCAGCGATGGTTCCAAGCTCTTCACCGGCGACACGCTCTCTGGCACCGTGGGTGACGATCTCAACCAGGCTGCCGCAACCTACGTGGTGGCGACCTCCAACCAGGTGCAAGGCCTTGGTGGCAACGACACCGTTACCGGCGGTACCGGCAACGATAAGCTGTTCGGCAACGCGGGCGATGACTCGCTCCTCGGCAATGCCGCTTCCGGCACCAATACCGGCTCTGACAGCCTCTTCGGTGGCGCGGGCAACGATACGCTGGTTCTCGGCGTAGCCACCCCGACCCCCGGTTCCGTGGCGGGTTCGGCTTACGGCAATCTCGGCGATGACTCCCTCGCGGGCAGCACGGCGAATGACACGCTGGAAGGCAACGAAGGCAACGACACCATCAACGGTTTCGGCGGCGACAACACCGTGTACGGTGGTCAGGGCAATGACGTGGTGAACGTCGGCGGCACGTCCGGCCTGAACAAGATCTATGGTAACAACGGCGACGACAGCCTCACCGGCGGCACGGCGAACGACACCATCGAAGGCGGCGCGGGCAATGACACCGTGACCACCAGCACCGGCAACGATCGCATCCTCGGCAACGCGGGCAGCGACTCTCTCGTCGGCGGCACCGGCAACGAAACCATCCATGGCGGTCAGGACAATGACACCATCCTCACCGGCTCTGCTGCTGGTGCGGAAGGCGGTTCCGATACGGTCGATGGCGGTATCGGCAACGACTCCATCACCGCGTTTGAAAACGGTGGCGCGGCGGATGCCGTGAAGCTCCTCGGCGGCGCGGGTGATGACACCATCACCACGGCTGACCTGGTGGCTGCTGACACCTCCACGGTGGAAGGCAACGCCGGCAACGACTCCATCACCGGCAGCGCCGGTGCGGATACGCTGTATGGCGGCCAGGACAACGACACCGTCAGCGGTGGCGCCCTGAACGACCTCGTGAGCGGCAACAACGGCAACGACAGCGTCCTTGGCGGCGCGGGTTCGGACTCCGTGTTTGGCAACGACGGCAACGACACCATCTCCGAAGCCATCGCGGCTGGTACCTCCGAAGCGGATACGCTGTTCGGCGGCGCGGGCAACGACATCTTCAACCTGAACACGGCGACGACCGGTGCGGTTGATACGATCGTGATTGGCGACTTCGCTTCCGGCGACGTGGTCAACTGGACGCTTGAAGCCGGTAAGTTCGCTTCCGAATTCACGCTCTCCGGTTCGGCCATCACGACGGCTGGCTCGTTCACCAACGCGGACGTGATCACCCTCTCCAGCCTTTCCACGCAGCTGACGGCGACCAACCTCGTCATCACCAACGGTACGACGGCTTCCCGCCTGCTGTACAACGTGGGTGGCGCGGCGACGACGCTCACCGGCTCCGCGGCTGGCGACTATGTCCAGGCTGGCAGCAACGGTGACTCCATTGATGCGGCGGCTGGCGTGGATAAGATCTACGGCGGCTCCGGCAACGACAGCATCGCGTTCGACGTGACCAACTTCGCCACGGAAACCGTGCAGGCTGGTCTGGGTACTGATGCGCTGACGGGCGTGGGCAACGTGACCCTCACGGCGGCTCACCTCGCTGGTTCGGCTTCGACCTATGCCGGCGTGGAAACCTTCACCCTGGCGGATCTCGGCGGGACCAGCCTCACCTTCGGTGCGGGCTACGCGGCGACTCTCGCCAGCGGCGCCACGCTGACGGTGAACGGCAGCAGCCAGTCCTCCAACACGGTGGTTGACGGCATTAGCAACACTGTCACTTCCAACATGAGCGTCACCTCCGGTGGCGGCGCCGACACCCTGAACGGTGGCAGCGGCAACGATACCCTGAGCGGTGGCTCTGGCGCTGACAGCGTGATTGGTAACGCTGGCAACGACAGCCTGCTCGGCGGCATTGGCGCTGATACGGTCGGTGGTACCGCGGGTAACGATACCGTCCAAGGCGGTGTTGGTTACGATACGGTCTCCGGCGGCGCAGACAACGACGTCTTCAAGTTCGCTTCGGCTGACGTGGTGACGGAACCTGCTGCGGAAACTAGCTTCAAAGTCATCACTGACTTTACCGACGGCGCCGACAAGTTCATGATCGAAGGCGTGACCAGCTCGTTCACCTTCTCCACGGCGTCGATCACGACCACCAACGAGACGGTGGCCAACGCTCTGGCTCTTGCCACCACCTCCAACTCGGTGGTTCTGGTCAACCTGACTGGCGTAACCCAGACCAACCTCGACGCCGGCGTCACCTACGCCGCTGGTGACGATCTCCTGATCGTCAACGTGGGCGGCCTGCGTTCGGTCTACTACATCGACGGCGCAATCACGCCGACGATCGACTTCGCCAACGACTTCCTCACCTACGCGGCGTAAGAAGTCTAAGCAAAAAGTACGAAGAGGGGTGGCCTTCGGGCCGCCCCTTTTTTTATTTCCGCCAGTTCACAGCCGCGCTATATCCTTGGCATGCGCCTTATTCGCGACCTTACCCATTTCACCCCGCCCTCCTCTGGTCTCAGCATTGCGCTCGGCAATTTCGATGGGATGCACCTGGGGCACAAAGCCGTCATCCACCAGGCGCTCGCCCATGCGAAGACAAAGCGGATCCCCTCAGCCGTCGTTACCTTCGCCCCTCACCCACGGCGTTTCTTTGCCCCTGAGCTTCCGCCGCTTTGCCTCTCCACCTTCCGTGAGAAATGGGATGCCGTCGCCTCGCTCGGCGCGGACATGCTGATCGCGCTGCGTTTTAATGGCGAACTGGCAAGGCTTTCCCCCGAGTCATTTCTGAATGATATTCTTCTGAAGCGCCTGAACACCCGCGCCATCAGTGTCGGGCATAATTTCCGTTTCGGCCACGACCGCAGCGGCGATACGGCTTTCCTAGCCCGCGAGGCGCAGAAAAGTAACTTCGTGCTGCAGGAAGCAAAAGAAGTCACCTTGGGTGGCAGCGTCTGCTCTTCCAGCCGCCTGCGGGAACTGTTGAAAGCGGGCGAAGTCTCTGCCGCCGCGAAGCTGCTGGGGTGCCCCTTCGCCATCAGCGGCCGGGTTATTCATGGCGACAAACGTGGCCGCAGCCTTGGCTTTCCCACGGCGAATATTCCTCTTTCCCACCGGTTCACCCCCGCGAACGGCGTCTACGCCGCCCATGTGCAATGGCAGCCGAACTCTCCCCTTCCCGCCGTGGTGAATATCGGCACAAGACCAAGCTTCGATGGGCGCGCGCCGCTCCTGGAGGCGCATCTGCTCGCGCCCGTGCCCTCGCTTTACGGGAAAAGGCTGCAGGTGGAGCTGCTGCATTTCATCCGCCCGGAAAAGCGTTTTTCTTCGGTCAGCGAGTTGACGGTTCAGATCCAGGCCGATACCGATTACGCACAGGATTTCCTGATGAAGGTAAGCCATGCCATCTAAACTTCGCCTACTCGGAATCGGCGTCGCGACAGCCGTCTTTGCCATGGACCAGATTTCCAAGCTTCTGGTGCTCCATGACTCCTCGATTCCGGAACAGCCCCTGGAGATAACCTACTTTTTCAACCTGGTGCTTGTCTGGAACCGGGGCGTGAGCTTTGGCCTTTTTGCCCATAACGCCGAGGCGGCGCGCTGGATGCTTGTCGCCGTGGGATTGGGGCTGTCCGCCATGGTTGCTGTCTGGCTCTGGCGCAGTGCGGCCCGGCTGACTTCCGTCGCCACGGGGCTGGTGCTGGGCGGGGCGCTAGGCAACATTCTGGACAGGCTTCTTTACGGGGCGGTGGTGGATTTTCTGGATTTTCATTTGGATGCCTGGCACTGGCCGGCCTTCAACATTGCTGACAGCGCCATCTGCGTTGGTGTATGCTTGCTCATTATCGAAAGCTTCCTGCCAAAGAAGAACCCGCCCGACCATGTTTCGTAGCCTGCTGCTTTTTTCCTTGATGCTCGGCCTGGCCGCCT
>JAFLCR010000055.1:9054-11719 GCA_017302755.1 Alphaproteobacteria bacterium | reverse complement strand
AGCGCTTCACGAATTTCGGGGAATAATCGGTGACGAGCCCCAGGATGTCCTCCGTCACCAGCACCTGCCCGTCGCAATGGGGCGAAGCGCCGATGCCGACCGTCGGAATGGTAACGGTTTCGGTGATCTGCCGGCCTAGCTGCTCGGGCACGCCTTCTATCAGCAGCGCAAAAGCGCCAGCGTCGGAAACGGCGACGGCATCGCGCAAAATGGCTTCCGCCTGGTCCTTGCCCTTGCCCTGCACCTTGAAGCCGCCGTAAGCATGTTTGTGTTGTGGCATCAGCCCTACATGCGCCCAGACGGGAATGCCGCGTTCAGCAAGAAAACGTACGGTTTCCGCCATCTCCACGCCGCCTTCAAGTTTCACGCCCGCGCATGCCGTTTCGTTGATCAGGCGGGCGGCGTTACGAAAGGCTTGCTGTGGTGATTCCTGATAACTGCCAAAAGGCATATCGGAGATGACGCAGGCCTTGGAAGAGCCGCGCATCACGGCTTTCGTATGCTCGATCATCATCTCGAGCGTTACACCGTGGGTGGATTCCATGCCGTACACCACCATGCCGAGCGAGTCGCCGACCAGCAGGATGTCGACATGCGGATCCAGCAGCCGCGCCAAGGGGGTAGTGTAGGCGGTCAAGACAACCAAGGGTTCCTGGCCTTTACGGGCACGGATTTCCGGGATGGTGAAGCGGTTGGAAGGCATGCTGGCAGGATGATTAATAATGGGTAAATGTCAATCGACGATTGAGCCGTTTTCCAAATTCTGCCCAATAATCAGACGCCAAAGCTGACTGATCTGATCGCTTCTTGAGCGCCGGAGCCCCACATACTCAACATGTGTGCCGGGATTGTCGGGGGCGATGCGGATACCCCAGAGCGGCGCGGCGCTCATGGGCAGCATGGCAAAGCGCATGTCGGCGATGACGTGCGGGTCATCCGGAAGCACCGCCAGCCAGCCGTCGGAGAAAAAGGCGAAGCGTTCCAAGTCGCGCCGCTGCACCGAGCCTTCGGGGAGCGATTGCTGCACGCTTTCCGGAAGCGCCGCGATGCTCTCGCCTTCCAGATGCGTCACTTCCTTCCAGGCGCGGAAAGCCTCGAAGTAAAGCGTGCCCTGGTAGCGGTATTGCGCGCGCCAGACGATGAGGTTGGCGAAAGACGGTTTCACCTCGCGCTGCTCGATTGCATGCCCGCGGGCCTTTGCGAGCACTTCCAAGGCGTGATCCGCGCGTTCGCGCTGAATATATCCCAGCCCCAGATAGCCAAGCGCAAACACGGCGGCAAACACGACGATGCCGCGCCGCCGCGTTCGGACGGCAAGGATCACGCAGGCGAGCAGGGTAATGGTATAAATGGGGTCGATGATGGAAATGACGTTCCACGATACGCGGGTATCGCTGAAAGGCCAGGCGAGATGCGTGCCGTAATTGGTGCAGGCATCGAGCAGACCGTGCGTGGCGTAGCCAAGCGTGGCGTAAAGAAGGATCCACAGAAAACCAAGCTGCCTGCGCAGTATTGGCCAGCATAATGCGGCGGCGATGAGGCCGCCTAAGGGAATGAAAGCCAGTGAATGCGTGAAATGACGATGATAGCTCAGGAAAAGCAGGGGGTCGGTATCGCTGCGGATCAGCACGTCGGCATCCGGGAGCATGCCGCCGATCACCCCCGCGAGCGCGGCGGCGCGCAGATGCGAAGGGCGTTTCACCGCTAACATCGAGAACGTAGCGCCGAGCACGGCCTGGGAAAGCGGATCCATCTTATCCCGCCGTCTTCGCAGCTACGTTCGAGCCTTTTTTCCAGAATTTCTCCGGGGCGACGCGAGGCAGGGTGATGGTGATGGTAGTACCCACGCCCAGCTCGCTGGTGATTTCGAACTTGCCGCCCATGGTTTCGACGAATTTCTTGGTGAGCGGCAGGCCGAGGCCGGTGCCCTCGTATTTGCGCGACAGCTCGCTGTCTACCTGGCCGAAGGGGGTCATGGCTTTGGGAATGTCCTTGGGCGCGATGCCGATGCCGGTATCCTGTACTACGATGGACACCGAATCCTCGCCCAGATTGTGCCAGGAGGAGACTTTCACCTGACCTCCTGCCGGGGTGAACTTCACGGCGTTGGAAAGCAGGTTGAGCAGTACCTGCTTCAGTTTCTTGGCGTCTGTTTTGAGCACTTGCGGCTCTTTTGGCAGATCCTGCACCAGCGTTACCTGGGCGGCTTCGGCGCGTGGCTCCACCAGGCGCATGCTGGTCTTGATGGTCTTGCCGATTTCCACCTCCGCCACTTCAAGTTCGAGCTTGCCGGCTTCTGCTTTCGAGTAGTCTAGAATGTCGTTGATCAGGCTCAGCAGATGCGTGCCGGAGGTATGAATGTCGCTGATGTATTCTTTGTATTGCGGAATGGCGATGGCGCCGAGCGTCTCGTTCTTAATGATATCAGAGAAGCCGATGATGGCGTTCAGCGGCGTGCGCAGCTCATGGCTGATATTCGCCAGGAACTGCGATTTCTCGCGGGATGCCGCTTCGGCGCGGGCGGCGGCGGCGGTGAGGTCGAGGTTCTTTTCGTGCTGCTTGGCGATGATCAGCTCGGCGCGGCGGGCGGTGAGGATAAGCGAGGCAAACAGGATCACGAAAATGACGATGATGCCGAACGTGCCGATCATCTGGAACTGGTACA
>JAFLCR010000055.1:0-9044 GCA_017302755.1 Alphaproteobacteria bacterium | reverse complement strand
GGTGATGTCGAAGAAGATCTCGATATAGCCTTCAACCTTGGCGGTGGAACCGGCCACCACGGAAACATAGGAATCGGAGACGATTGGCACCACGGTGTGCACCAGCGATCCGCGCTTGATGCTGCCGTCCGGCGCTTTGATGCCGCCTTCGGGTACCAGGCGGCTGGTGGCGCTGCCGGCGGCGGCCTTGGCGAAAATGGATTTATCCTCGCCGCCGCCGAGGCTCGATTTGAGAATATTGGTCGATTCCTGATCGAAGAAGATGATCTCTGACGGGTCAGTGGACAGGAAGCGCGCGCCTTTCACGGTGTAGAGGTTCAGCTTGGCGACGGGGATTTCCTCGAAATAGCGGAAGGCGTCCTGGCTGAAATCGACGAACTGCTTGAAGCGCTGCCAGTCTTTCACCTCATAGGCCTGAAGCGCTTCCAGCACGCGGCGGTGCCGCTTCCAAGTGGTGTTGATAAACCCCTGCGCCAGCGAGATATTATTGGTGTGCGCGATCTCTTTTAGGTCGTCGGCGGCCGTCGAGCGGAAATAGATGCCGACGAAAATCGCCGCCAGCACCACGCCGATGAAGCTGATCGCCGAGAAATAGCGCAAGTAGGTGAACATCTCTCACGCGTAGCGGAAAGACTTAAATTTTTGTTTAAGGCGTTATTCTTTTACCATCATTGTGCCGGCGCCATGCTCGGTAAAGATTTCGAGCAGCAGCACGTGCGGCACGCGGCCGTCGAGGATGTGCACGGATTCCGCGCCGAGCGCCAGGGCGTCAAGGCAGGTTTCGATCTTGGGGATCATGCCGCCGCTGATGGTGCCCTCCTTGATCATTTTCTTGGCTTCGCGGGCGGAAAGCTCGCTGATGGTCTTCTTTTTCTTATCAAGCACGCCCGGCGTGTCGGTAAGCAGAATGAGCTTGCGCGCCCCAAGCGCCCCTGCCAGCGCGCCGGCGGCGGTGTCGGCGTTGATGTTGAACGTCTCGCCGTTCACGCCGTAGCCGATCGGCGCGATGACGGGGATGAGGTCGGATTCAGCGAAGGTTTCAATGATGTCCGGATGGATGGCCGTCGGTTCGCCGACGAAGCCGAGATCCAGGATTTTTTCGATATTGGAATCCGGATCCTTGCGGGTGCGCCGCAGCTTGCGGGCCTGAATCAGGTGCCCGTCCTTGCCCGAAAGGCCAACAGCGATGCCCCCCGCCGCGTTGATGAAGGACACGATCTGTTTGTTGATCGAACCGCAGAGCACCATTTCGACGATTTCCACTGTCGCGCTATCGGTGACGCGCAGCCCATCGACGAAGGAGCTTTGGATGCGTAGCTTCTCGAGCATCGCGCCGATCTGCGGCCCGCCGCCATGCACCACCACCGGGTTGATGCCCACCTGCTTGAGCAGCACGATGTCGCGCGCGAACTGCTCAGCAACCGCAATGTCGCCCATGGCATGGCCGCCGTATTTGATGACGAAGGTCTCGCCCGCGAATTCGCGCATATAAGGCAGCGCTTCGGACAGCGTGGTCGCGGTCTGCAGCAACTCGGGCGGCGGGGCGATGATCTCGGAGGTGATTTTCTTCTTGGTCATGGCAAGCTCGCAGTGAAAGTTTCGTCAAAAGAGCCGTCAGCCCGCCGCGCACGGCGGCGCTCCATGTGAGCCCTGGAGGGGCGCAGCGGGAGCAAACGAACAAACGTTTCTCTTATGAAAGACGCTTTCAAGGCGTCTTTCATAAGAGAAAGGAGAGAAGCTCTTGGCGCAGCTGAGTCAAACCGAAGCCCGTCTCGCTGCTGGTGGCGAGCACCGCAGGATGCAGGGCTGAGTGCTTCTTGCCCGCTTCCTGGACGGCCGCGACCTGGGCTTCGATTTCGGCGGGTTTCAGCTTGTCGCATTTGGTGAGCACGATCTGGTAGGAGGTCGCGCACTCGTCCAGCAGCTTCATGATCTGCCTGTCCGTGTCCTTGATGCCGTGGCGGGAATCGATCAGAAGGTAGACGCGCCGCAGTTTCTGCCGGCCGCGCAGATAATCGCGCGTCAGCATCGTCCAGGCGTTGATGTCGTCCTTCGGCGCCTTGGCGTATCCGTAACCGGGCAGGTCCACGAGCATCAGCGCGCCGCCGAGCCGGAAGAAATTGAGCTGGCGCGTATGTCCCGGCGTATTGGAAGTGCGGGCCAGAGCCTTGCGCCCGGTCACGCCGTTCACCAGGCTCGATTTGCCGACATTGGAGCGTCCCGCGAACGCGATTTCCGGCAATTCGCTGACAGGCAGATGCTCCATGCTGGTGCAGCCCATCACGAATTCACATTCACAAGAGAACCACCGGTCGGCCTGATCTTGAGAAACGGCCGCCATCATGCCGATGCTCTGACCGGCTTGGCGTCGCCGTGCATGCGGTTGATCGTCCACTGCTGGAGAATGGAAAGCGCATTGCTCCACGCCCAGTAGATCACCAGCCCCGCCGGGAAGCTTGAGAAGAGGAACAGGAAGAAATACGGCATGAACTTGAAGACCTTCTCCTGCACCGGGTCCGTGGGTTGCGGTCCCATGCGCTGCTGGATGACCGTGGTGATACACATAATGATGGGCCAGAGCCCGATGGCTAGGAAGCTAAGCCACGCTGGATGCGTGAGGTGCGGAAGCAGTCCGAAGCCATTGAGCAGATGCAGGGGATCGGGCGCGGAGAGATCCTTGATCCAGCCGAAGAAGGGCGCGTGGCGCATTTCGAGCGAGACGTACAGCACCTTGTACAGGGCGAAGAATACCGGCAGCTGAATCAGAATCGGGAGGCAGCCCGAAGCGGGGTTGACGCCGTATTTCTTGTAAAGCGCCATCATTTCCGTGTTCATCTTCATGGGGTCGCCGCCATGGCGCTCGCGGATGCGGTTGATTTCCGGGGAGAGCACCTTCATTTTCGACGTCGCTTTGTAGGACTTGTTGGCAAGCGGGAACATGAGCAGCTTCACGAGCACGGTGAGCGCCAGAATCGCCACTCCGAAATTGCCGATGTGCTGGTTGAGGAAGTTGGGCATAAAAAACAGCGGCTTGGTCAGGAAATACAGCCAGCCGTAATCCACCGCCCTGTCGAACAGTGTGATGCTGTAGTTCTTGGCGTAGCCGTCGAGCACGGGGATTTCCTTGGCGCCTGCAAAAAGCCGGTCTGTCAGCACATGGCTTTCCCCGGGCGGGAGCGTGGCAGGGGCGTCGGAGAAGTCTGTTTGCAGGCGCGACTGCTCGCCCTGGCTCAGATGGCTGAACGTGGCGGAGAACGTGGTTTCCGGCGAAGGGACTAACGCGGTCAGCCAGTATTTGTCGGTGATGCCGAGCCACCCTTGCTTGCCGGAGAAATGCTGTTTGCCGGACTCTGCAATGTCATGATACGTGCTCTCGGAGAGCGTGCCGTCGAAGACGCCGAGCGGTCCCTCGTGCAGGATTGCCATGGCCTCAAGCTTGGCCGGCACGTTGCGCAGGATGCGGCCGTAGGGGGTGATGGTCACTTCGCCGCCACTGCGGTTTTCCACCTTGCGGGTGATGGTGAACAGGTAATGCTCATCCAGCGTCACCTGCATGCTGAAGCTCAGGCCTTCACCGTTTTCCCAGGAAAGCGTGACGGTTTCCCCGGGCTTCAGGAGATCCTTGTCGGCTTTCCATACCGTGTCACGGTCCGGCAGTTTCAGGCCGTCGATGGCCGTCCAGCCGAATTCTGCGAAATAGAGTTCCTTGCTGCGCGACGGGGAGAGCAGCACCACTTCCGGGCTCGCGGGATCCACGGTTTCACGGTATTTGACGAGCGTCAGGTCGTCAAAGCGCGCACCCTTGAGGTTAATGGATCCGTGCAGCGTCGGGCTTTGGATCCGCAGCCGAGGCGCTCCTTCCAGAGCCTGGGCGCGCGGCACAATGCTTTCCGCCGTTTCCGTGACCGGGGCTTTGGCGGCAGCGGCTTTCTTCTGTTGCTCAGTTTTGGCGGCGACATAGGCGTTGTATTGCGCCTGGCGGGGGCGCTCGTAAAAATATTGCCAGCCGATCAGGATCAGCCCTGCGAAGGCGGCGGCAAGAATGAGGTTGCGGGTATCGAGGCCGGAGTTCATGGGGTTGTCGTTTCTGCTGCTTGGGTGGTGATGCGCTCCGGGACAGGGTCCAGCCCCGAAGGGCCGAAAGGATGGCAGCGCAGGAGCCGTTTTACCGTCAGCCACATGCCGCGTAAAGCCCCGTGTTGCTCCAGGGCTTCCATGGCGTAGGCCGAACAGGTTGGGTGAAAACGGCAGGCCGTTCCCAGCCACGGCGACAGCAGAAGCCGGTAAAGGCGCACCGGCGCCTGCGCGACCCGGGTCATGAGCGTCGCAGGCAGGAGGTTTTTTTCAGTGCCCATAGGAGATCGTCAGTGATGTGAGTGAAGGGAACATCCTGGGAGCCTTGCCGGCCGATCACCACATAGGCGTATCCTGGCGCGGCGTGCCGCGGCAGAATGTGCGCGACGGCTGCCCTTAAGCGACGGCGAATGCGGTTGCGCATAACGGCGTTGCCCAGTTTTTTGCTGGTGGTGAAGCCGACCAGGAGCGAAGAAGCGTCCGCATCGGTGAGGGTTTTGCTGCCTTCGACCGGAAGTGCCTGCAACAAGAGGCTTCGCGCAAAAGCTTTCTTTCCTTTGGCGGCGGCTTCCAGGAACTGGGAACGCTTTTTCAAGGTGCGCGGCGCACCGTCCATTTAGGCGCTGAGGCGCTTGCGGCCTTTGGCGCGGCGGGCGGAAAGCACGCGGCGGCCGCCTACGGTGGCCATGCGGGTGCGGAAGCCGTGGCGGCGCTTGCGGACAATGGCGCTGGGCTGATAAGTGCGTTTCACGGTCTACTCCTTACAAAATCGGGCCTTTAAAGGGGGTTCCGTATAACCGGAACCTCGAGCCTTGTCAAACCGGCTTTATCACATCTTTATTTCAACTGCAGATCGGCGCGGTCCGCCGGCCCGCCGGCGGCTTTATTTCCCATGGCCTGGACATCAATGCGCGAGGAGTCAATACCATGATCTATCAACCAGTTGCGGACAGCCAAAGCTCGTGACAGCGACACTTTCTGCGCGGCGCTGGCCTGCTCTGCGTTTCCTCCCGCATAGGCGGTCACCAGCAGACGTTTGGAGGCGGTCGCCTGCATCTGGGCTGCGATTTTTTTAAGATCGCCTTCCATGGAAAGGGGCACCTCGGTTTCGGTTTCGTTGAAGGTGACACGCAAATCAGGGGCAGGGCCGCTGGCTGCCGGTGCGGCAGGGGGCGACGGCTCCAATGCGGCGTGTTGCTGGTTGGCTGGAGGCGTCACAGCATCGGAAAGCCCGGGCAGCGGGGGGAGATCGCTCGTTGCCGCGCCCGGCAGCGGGGGCAGATCGCCACTTGGTTCAGCCTGTCCACCCGGGAGCGGGGGCAACGGCAGGCTCTCTCCTCCGGCTTGAGGCAGGGGCGGGAGACCTGGCGCGGGCGGCGCTGGTGCTACCTGCGGAGGTTCGGGAAGAGGCATGCCACCCGCCATATCAGAGGGCGGCGGCGGGGCGGCGGGCATATCTCCCGCACCGGCTGGCGGAGGAGGCGGAGGAGGAAGCGCTTCGGATCCTGTGCCAGGAGACGGCAGAGGCAAAGGCTCGCCGCCGGCGGAAGGCAGTGGCAAGGGTTCCCCTCCCGCAGGGGAAGAAGAGGTTTCGGGAACGGGCAGCGCGGTGGTGGGGGGGGCTACCACGACCTTTTCTTCTTCTTTTTCGTCACCTGTGAATTTGCTGATCAGCGAGCCGAAGAAGGATTCCTTACCTTTCTTCTTTTCTTCCATCATGATGGGGGCCGGAGGGCTGGCATCCGCCATTGGCGGCGTAGCGGAGGGCGGGGCGGCCGAAACCGGGGCAACTGGTTCGGGAGTCGGAACAGGCAGCGCCTCAACTGGCGGCGTTACGGGGGAAGGCATGGCCGGCGCGGGCGCGGAAGGCTCAGGTGCCAGCAAGGGCAGCGCATCCGCCTGAGGGGAGGCCGAGGGGACACCCACAGCCGTGGACGGAACCGGCGGCGGGGGAGGCGGTGGCGGCGCAGGGGCTGGAATTGGCTCCAGAGGCGGGTTGGATGCTATGCCCGGCGGAGGGGTTACGGGCGGTTCGGGAAGGATGAACGGCACATCCGCCTTGCCCGGAGCGGGCGCGGATTCCACTACCGGTTCAGGCAGCTTGAGCGGCGCAGGCGCACTGTCTGGGGTGGCGGGAATCACGGGAAGAGGCAAGGCATCCGCGCTCGCCGCTGGCGGGGGAGGCAGGGGTACGGGCGGAGCTGAGGGAACCGGCGGCAGCGCGGAAGGCGGCGGGGGCGGAGGAGTCAGCGGCGCATCCGGCAGCAACTTCGGCTCCACCGCCATGCCGGGCGGAAGTTCGATGGCCGGAGGGGGGGGCGCCATTTCCTTAGCGGGTTGCGCTTTCGTTTTTTCCTTGGCCGGTTTGCGTTTATCCACGCGTTCGGGTTTGGCGGGCTTTTCCTTGGCGGGTTTCGTTTTGGCTGGCTTCGGCTTCGCGGGGCTGCTCGCCGCGGGGGCGCGGTGCGGGGCGGGGGCTACAGGGATACCTTTCGGCCCTTCCTGCCAGATGAGCCGCTCGCCCTGTGGCGAAGGCGGGATGACGCCCGCGTTCATGGGCGGCAGGCGGCGTCCGCCGCTTTGCGGGGGCATGACAGGACGCGCCGGGGCAACGGGGGCGGCGTAACGCGAGGATTCCAGCCGTTTCAGTACGTCCAGGTTGATTTCGATCGAGGGTAGGGCACGGCGCGGCGCGGGGTTCGGCTCATAGGCCGACGCGGCGGCGGAGGTGAGGCAGAACAGCGTAAACGCGCATCCCGCAACGGTATGATGCCAAGTTCTGGCGCGCGCATCGCGCATGATATTCCCCACTACCTTCATCTTAATCCAAGCCTACTCAGCGCGCCGGGTTGAAGCAACGGATTATTTCAGCGCGCGCCTCGCGGGAAACGCGCTGTGGAGTTGCCGTCACACTTCGGTAAGCAGTGCCCCAAGCGGTGCATGAATCAACCCATTCGTGGCAAGGATCGAGCCGCCGCGCGGAAGCGCCACCTCGCCGCCGATGCCGCTTGCCTTGCCACCTGCCTCGCGGATCAGCACGATGCCGGCCGCCATGTCCCACGGGTTGAGGTCGTGATACCAGAAGCCGTCATAGCGCCCCGCGGCGACATAGGCGAGGTCGAGCGCCCCGGCGCCGGGGCAGCGCACGCCGGTCGATTTGCGGGCGATGACGTCCATCTGCTTCATGCGCGGCTCAAAGGTTGGCGTGATCTGATGCGGAATGCCGGTGGCGAGGAGGCATTCGGGCAATTCTTTGCGCGTGGAAACGCGGATGCGGCGGTCGTTGAGAAACGCACCTTGGCTTTTCTCCGCCATGAATAATTCGTCGCTGATCGGGTTGTACACCACGCCCGCGATCAGGTCGCTTTTGCCGCCCTCAAGGGTTTTTTCCACGCCTACCGAAATGCAGAAATACGGCACGGCGTGCAGGAAGTTCTTGGTGCCGTCGATGGGGTCGATGATCCAGCGGCAGTCGCCGGAGCCGGGAATTTCGCCGCTTTCTTCCGTCAGGAAGGCGAAGTCGGGGCGGACTTTCTTCAGTTCCTCGATCAGGATTTTTTCGGTGCGCAGATCGGCGGAGGTCACGAAATCGCCCGGACCTTTCATCGATACTTGCAGATGTTCCAGCTCGCCGAAATCGCGAACAAGGCCGCGCGCAGCCTTGCGCACAGCGGCGACGAGAACGTTCATGAGGGCGGTTTTGATGGTCATGGCGTGTGCTTACAGGGTTTTGCTTAAGAAATACTTGGCATGGCCGGGAACAATCTCATCCAGCGTGCCGAAGACGCGGTACCCCAGCTTTTCGTAAAATTTTGGCGCTTGGAAACTGTAGGTGTCGAGATAAATCAGGGTTCCGCCGCGCCGCTTCGTTTCCTCTTCCACGTGGGTAAGCAGCGCGGAGCCCAGTCCCTTGCCGCGATGGGCGTCATCCACCCACAAAATCTCCACGAAGGTGAAGGCACCCGCGATCAGCCGCGCATTGACGGCGGCGGCGACGTGTCCCTCCACCGGCACATGGAAATCCAGCCTGGTCAGGAAGTCTTTATCCCTCAGCGCCTTGGCGTTGAAGCGCATGATGCCCTCCAGCGCAAGGGCGGCCTGGGCTTCGCTGGAAGGTTCAATCCGCAAAATCTTATTTCGCGTCCTTGGCCCGCTCGACATAAGAGAACTCGGCGGTGTTGACCACCACCCGCTCGCCTGATTCGATGAAGGGCGGCACCATGATGCGCACGCCGTTTTCAAGAATCGCGGGCTTGTAGGAAGACGCGGCGGTCTGGCCCTTCACCACGGGGTCGGCCTCGGTGATTGTCAGCACCACTTGCTCGGGAAGCTCGATGCCCACCGGCTTTTCCTCGTAAAGCTGCACCATGACCTTCATGCCCTCCTGGAGGAACACGATCTGCTCGCCGACCATCGCCTTGTCGAGGTTGATCTGGTCGAAGGTTTCGTTGTCCATGAAGGTGAGCAGGTCGCCCTCGGCGAAGAGGAACTGGTAGTCCTTCTGGTCGAGGCGCACGCGCTCCACAGTTTCGGAGGAGCGGAAGCGCTCGTTCATCTTGGTGCCGGACTGGATGTCCTTCATCTCGAGCTGCATGTAGGCGCCGCCCTTACCGGGCTGGGTATGCTGGATCTTGGTCACGACCCAGAGGCGGTTCTTGTATTCAAGGATGTTGCCGGGCCGGATGGAATTACCGTCGATTTTCATGGCGCGCTCAAAGTGAAAGGGGTTTGGGCGACAGGCATTAACCCTTTTTTGCGCTTCTTGCAATGGCGGAGGTGAATTCCTCGACTGCTTTAGCCGGGCTTTCGGGGTGCTCCCAGACATAAGACACTACGGCCAGGAAATCCGCCCCCGCTTCGACCAACGGGCCGCAATTGGCCGGGGTGATGCCGCCGATGGCCACGCAGGGAATCTCCATGGTCGCCTGCCAGTCCTCGAGAATCTCGGGGGTAGGGCGGTAGGGGCTGGG
>JAFLCR010000054.1 GCA_017302755.1 Alphaproteobacteria bacterium | reverse complement strand
GGCCGCCCATTCCCTGGATCAGGAAATCATAGCCGGCGCGCGGGGCGTACGGACCGTCCTGGCCGAAGCCGGTGATGGAGCAGTAAATGGTTTTCGGATGGGTGCTTTTCAGGCTTTCGTAGTCGAGGCCATATGCCTTGAGGCCGCCCACCTTGAAATTCTCGATGATGGCGTCGGACTTCTCCGCCAGGCGGCGGATGATGCTCTGGCCTTCGGGCTTCGACATGTCGACGGCCACTGATTTCTTGCCGCGGTTGGCGGAAAGGTAATACGCCGATTCCTGCGTGCCTTCAAGAAAAGGCGGCCCCCAGGCGCGCGTATCGTCACCCGCGCCGGGGCGCTCGATCTTGATGATTTCGGCGCCGAGATCGGCCAGGCATTGCGTGGCCCACGAGCCCGCCATGACGCGGCTCAAATCGAGGATGCGGATGCCGGAAAGCGGGGAAGTCATTTCGCGTCTGCCCCCACCGCGTCCTTCACGTTCGCGAAACCGTCCTTCGCGAGGAGGTCGGCGAGGCCGCGCGTGATCTCTTCCGCCAGGCCGAAGCCGCGATAGACAAGCGCGGTGTACAGCTGAATCAACGATGCGCCAGCGCGGATGAAGCGGTACGCATCCGCCGCGCTTGAAATGCCGCCGACGCCGACGAGTGGCAGCTTACCTTCGGTGAGCCGGTACATGTCTTTCACGCTCGCCAGCGCATAGGGCAGCAGCGGCGGGCCGGAAAGGCCGCCGGTCTCGATGCGCCGCGCGCTTTTCAACGCATCCGGCCGCGCGATGGTGGTATTCGTGAGGATGATGCCCGCGATGTCGCGCGCCAGCACGATTTTCGCGATATCGGCACGGTCCTCGGAAGTGAGGTCGGGCGCGACTTTCAGCAGCAGCGGAATCTTGCGGCCGCTGCGCTCGGCCTCGGCGTTTCGGATCTCGATGAGGCCGTCGAGCAGCTCGATGAGGCGGCCGCTTTCCTGCAGCATGCGCAGGCCTGGCGTGTTCGGCGAGGACACGTTCACCGTGATGTAATCGCCCTGGTCATAAAGATGGGTGAGCGCCGCGCCGTAATCGGCCAGCGCGTTTTCCGTATCCTTGTTCTTGCCGATATTGACGCCGACGATGCCGAGCATCCCCGCGCCGCGCTGGGATTCCAGATTCGCGCGCATCACTTTCATGCCCGCGTTGTTGAAACCGAGGCGATTGATCAGCGCCTTATCTTCTTTCAAGCGGAACAGGCGCGGCTTGGGATTGCCCGGTTGCGCGCGCGGCGTCACGGTGCCAACTTCCACGAAGCCGAAACCCGTCGCCAATATCTTGTCCGCAATCTCCGCGTTCTTGTCGAACCCCGCGGCGAGCCCCACCGGCGATGGGAATTTCAGGCCGAAATGCGTAGCCGCAAGCATCGACGGCGGCACATAGGAAGGCAGCGGCATCATGCCGAGCTTCACGGAAAACACCGCCGCGGCATGCGCGGTTTCCTCCGGCAGAAGCCCTGCCGCTAACGCCATCAGCGCGGAAGAATTCATGGCCATGGTTCATTTCTCCCAAAAACGCATAATCTATTGATTGAGTCGAAGACCACGTGCTACATATAGTGATGGAAGGGTGTGGCCGCAAAGAATTAGGCAGGATGTTGCGTCTCTATAAAACAGTCCGAAGAATCGTGCCACTGTTTCCTGGCCTGATGATGGTGCAGGCGGGGTTCTTCTCGCCGTGCGCGGCGCAGGAACAGGTCGCCACTCCCGCCACCATCGATCAGGCTAAAAAAAATCAAGAGCCGCTGAAAGATCTCGGCGTGAAGGATGAGTTCCCCAAGGAAGTGGAGGAGCTAGGCATCCTTCCCAAGCTCGAGCCGCTGCCACCATCGGCTCCGGGCGCTCCTTCCTCGCCGCCACAGGCCGCAGCCGCCGCGCCGGGCACACTGTCTCTTCCCGTTCCCGTGGAGCTTCCGCCCGCTCCCGCCGCCGCCGCGCCGTCGCCAGTGATGCTGCCCGGCGCGAAGGCGGAAGCACCAGTACCGCCCCTGCCCCTTCCTCCGCCTCCAGCCGCGGCCGCACCGGTGCCGGTGGAACTGCCGAATCTTGCGCCGCCATCACCTCCGCCCGCAGCGGCGGCGGCACCCGCGCCCGTGGTCCTTCCGCCACTTCCCACTCCTGCACCAGCTCCGGCCCTGCCGACGCTTCCGGCACCCGTCCCGGCAACTGCCGCCGCCCCCGCGCCCGTGGCATTGCCAGAACTTCCGGCTCCCACACCGCCGGCTCCTCCGGTGGCTGCGGCAGTGCCCACCATTCCCGTACCGACATCCCCTGTGCCAACCATTCCCGTGCCGCCGCCCGCACCGTTGCTGGAAAAACATCCCGCGCCGGATCATGCGAAGGGAGCGGAACCCCCGGCACCTTTGCCGGAACCGGTAGCGGTGACCCCTCCGCCCGCCGAAGAAAAAGCTCAGCGCGGCAAAAAGAAAAATGAGGGCAGGAAAAGCGGGAAGCCGAAAAAATCCCGCTCGCAGGAAGTGCTGAACGCCATTCCTTCCGGCACCAGCTCGCTCCCCGTACCGACGCCGCAGCCGCCGCTTACCATCGAGCATGCAGATCCCGCGGCCACGCCACTCACTACCGACCCCGCGCAGGCAAATGCTCCTTCCGCGCTTGGCATCACCGTGCAAAACACGCAGAGCAACCTCTCGACGCCGCAATTGCTCGAGGAAGCTTACCAGGCCCTGCTCTCCAACCAGGCGGAACGCGCCATCGCGATGTATTCGCAGGTGATCACGCGGGAACCGAAGAACGAGCTGGCGCTGTTCGGACTTGCCACCACCTATCAGCGCACCGGCCAGCGCAAGCGCGCCCTTGGCTTCTATGAAACCTTGCTGACGAATTATCCGAATCACATCGACGGCATGAACAACTACCTGCTGCTCATGGCCGAGGAGGAACCTGCTGAGGCAAAGCGTCAGATGGAATTGCTGGAGCGGCGCACACCGGAATTCGCGCCCGTGCTCGCGCAGCTCGGCATGCTCTATTATAAGGACGGCAACCTCCAGGCAGCGGCGAAGAAGCTCGGCAAAGCCATTTCCCTGGAACCGGAAAACCTGATCTACCGCTACAACATGGCCGTGGTGCAGGATAAGCTCGGCAACGTGCCGGAGGCGATCAAGCTCTACGCCCTGTGCCTGGACGCGGGCTATAAAGGAGCCATGTTACCCGATTCTTTAGACAAGATTCAGCGAAGGTTAACGTTTTTAAGGTCTAAATAAAAGCTGGCATAGTTTTGCATGCGAGCTTCCCATGGACATCACTGAGCTTCTCGCTTTTTCCATGAAGAACAAGGCGTCGGACCTGCACCTCTCGGCGGGCAATCCGCCTATCTTCCGCGTGAGCGGCGACATCATGCCGCTGAAGCTGCCGCCGCTTTCCGCCGACGAGGTGAAGCAGCTCATCTATTCCGTCATGACCGAGGACCAGCGCTCCGAATATGAGCGCTCGCTCGAAATCGACTTCGCGATTTCCTTTGGCAAGGACATGCGCTTCCGCGTCAACGCCTTCAACACGCTGAACGGCCCCGGTGCGGTAATGCGTAACATCCCTACCCGCATCGTGCCGCTTGCCGAGCTGGGCGCGCCGGAGATCCTGAAGAAGCTTTCAGAGCTGCATCGCGGCATCATCCTCGTCACCGGGCCAACCGGCTCGGGTAAATCGACCACGCTCGCGGCAATGGTCGATTACATCAACGAGAATACGAATAAGCACATCCTCACCATTGAAGACCCGGTGGAATTCGTGCATCAATCCAAAAAGAGCCTAGTGAACCAGCGCGAAGTCGGCGCAAGCACGCAATCCTTTGCCCGCGCATTGAAGAGCGCACTGCGCGAAGACCCGGACGTGATCCTGGTCGGCGAGCTGCGCGACATCGAGACAATCCAGCTCGCCCTCACCGCCGCCGAAACAGGCCACTTGGTGATGGGCACGCTGCACACCAGCTCTGCACCCAAAACCATCGACCGCATCATCGACGTGTTCCCGCCGGGCAGCAAGGACATGATCCGCGCCATGATCTCGGTTTCCATTGAAGCCATCATCACCCAAGCGCTCATCAAGCGCGCCGACGGCTCGGGCCGCGTCGCGGCGCATGAGATCCTGCTCGGCACGCCAGCGGTGCGAAACCTGATCCGTGAAGGCAAAATTCCGCAGATCTATTCGCTGATGCAGGTCGGCTCAAAATTCGGCATGCAGACAATGAAGGACTGCGTCTACGGGTTGGTGGAGCAAGGCGTCATCACCTCTGAAGATGCGCGCGCGGTGATCGCCTCCGGCGCCTCGGAAGGCGGAGAAGACGCTCAGGCTTCCGGCGGACATGGCAGCGCCCACGCACCGGCTCAGGCGGCGGCGCCTGCTGCGCAACCCAAAGCCGGATTTGGGGGCGGCGAGCGCAAGGCGGCTTCGCCCTCCATCATGTCACCACGCGGTTCCAGCACGGGGTTCTAGCATGTCGCTGGATAAGCTCTTTGACGCCATGATCCAGACCGATGCGTCGGATCTCTACCTCACCGTCGGTTCAGCCCCGACGCTGCGCATCAACGAAGCGATGACGCCGCAGGGCAGCCCCCTCACCTTTGAACACCTCACCTCCATTGTCGAAACGCTGCTGAACGCGCGCCAGCTCGAGGAGTTCCATCGCACGATGGAACTCAACATCGCCTATCGCTGGGGTACGGAAGGGCGTTTCCGCATGAATTTCTTTTACCAGCAACAGATGCCGGGCGTCGTGATCCGCCGCATCCGCACCGTGATCCCCACCGCTGAGCAGCTCGGCTTGCCGCCGATTTACACGCAAACCGTGATGGAAAAACGCGGGCTGGTACTGCTCGTGGGGCCGACGGGGTCGGGCAAGTCCAGCTCGCTCGCGGCAATGCTGCATCACCGCAACCTTCACGGATCGGGACATGTCATCACCATCGAGGATCCGATCGAGTTCGTGCACGACTCGAAGAACTGCCTGTTCACCCAGCGCGAGGTGGGGCTGGATACCGGAAGCTTCGGCGCCGCGCTCAAGAACACGCTGCGCCAGCGGCCCGACATCGTGCTGATCGGCGAGATCCGCGACGAGGAAACGATGGATCACGCCATCACCTTTTCTGAAACCGGGCATCTGTGCCTCGCCACGCTGCACGCCAGCAACGCGAACCAGGCGATCGAACGCATCCTGAGTTTCTTCACGCCGGAGAAACAGCGCCAATTGCTCTTGAACCTTTCCTTGAACCTCAAGGCGATCATGTCGCAGCGCCTGCTGCCCACATTGCAAGGCGGACGGTGCGTGGCAGTAGAGATCCTGCTCAACAAGGGCGTGATCCGGCAATACATTCAGGAAGGCAAGATCCGCGAGATCAAGGAGGCCGTCTCCAAACAGCGCGACGAAGGCATGCAGACCTTCGACCAGGCGCTGATCGATCTATACATTCAAGGGCTTATCAGCGAGGAGCAGGCCATCGCCGAAGCCGACAACCCCACCGATCTCAAACTGAAACTGCGCACTTCCGGCTCTACGCCGAAACCGCCTCAGGCGGCGCAAGCGGCGGGCATGACGCCGGCGCACATCAATGCGTTGATGCCGACGTTCAGAAGTTAGTTCGCTGTTCTTGCTGCGCGGCTAAAGCCGCTCACATGGAACGCCACGTGCGCGCGGGCTGACGGATCCGGAAGTTCTATTCCTCGCTATTAAGCGGCTTTTTCGATGCTGCCGAGAAACGCCATTTCCAAAGACGCCTTGCCGTAGCGTTCTTTCAATTCCTTCGGCGTGCCGAGAAACACCAGTTTTGTCGCGTGGATGACCGCGATACGGTCGCAGATCTCGTCAATGTCCGCCAGGATGTGCGAGCTGAAAAATACCGTGCGGCCTTGCGCGCGCGCCTGAAGAAGTTGCTCCTTGAGACGGATGCGCGCCAACGGGTCCAACCCGCTCATGGGTTCGTCAAGAATCAATAGCGGCGCATTTGAAAGCAGCACGCTCGCCAGGCCAAGCTTCTGGCCCATGCCTTTCGAATAGCTGCCTACGCGCTGGCCGATATAATTCACCGGAAAATCCAGCGACGCGCACATCGCGGCGCCGATCTCGGGATCGTAAGGCAGGCCGTGATAAGCAAGCGCCAGCGACAGAAACTCGTGCCCGGTGAGATAGGGCGAGGGATGGAACTTTTCCGGCAGGTAATTGTAGTGACGGCGTGCGGCAATATCCGTGGGCACGCAGCCTGAAACCTGCACCCCGCCCGCATCCGGCCCAAGCAGACCGAGAATGATTTTGATCAGCGTCGTCTTGCCCGCACCGTTCAAGCCGATGAGGCCGAAGATCTCGCGGGGATTCAGCGCGAAGTCGATGCCGTCCAGCACCTGCTTCGACCCGAAAGATTTGCGTATGCCTTGAATGAGGAGCGGATGGCTGGAATCGGTCATGGCTTTTTCGTGGGAGAGGATGGCGTGACTTTCTTGTACATGTCGATCAGCTTATCCGAAGCGCCGCGCTCAAGCGCCACGGGGCTACCGGCAGGCGGAACCGAGCCGGGCGGAGCCACCTGCCCCTCGGAAGGCGGGGCCGCACCCGGCTCTCCAGATGTTCCAGGCGTTTCGGACGCTCCATCCAATGCGCTGGGGTCGGAAGGCGTCACGACGCTCGCCGCCACCTTGCCCTCCACGATCTCCATGCCGCGGGAGATAAAGGTCTGGTTGGAGTGCAGGGTGAACTGCAGGAATTGGCCTGCGCGGACATAATAAATAGGCGCGCCCGAAGCCATGAGTCCCTTATCTTTCTGCTGCGTGCTTTTGACTGGAAGCGTCGCGATCCTCGTTTCGTCGTCGATCGCCCTGACTTTTTCCTGCCAGTGAGGGAAAACGGTGGCAAGATCCTCAGGCGTCACCTTCCAGCGCAGCGTCACTTCGTGCTCCTTGACGTTCACGATCTCGAAATCCGCCGGCGGCGTCGCGATGGTATAGACTTGGCCGTTGATCCACACCGTCCATTCCTTGTCGTTGATATAGGCAACCGAGCCCAGGAAAAAAGCCTTGGCCTCGACCTTGGGCGGGCCTTCCTCCGGATTCAAAACCTGCTCGGGCGGGGGCAGGTTGTCATAGTTCTCCCCTTCTCCCTTCGCCTTGGCTTTCAGACGGCGTGCATAGGTTTCCAACGCATCGGTGAAGCGCCTCAGTTCGCTGACCGGAAACATCAGCGAGCCGCGCCATCCGTTCTCGCTGATGCCGGTTCTTTCCTCTTCCTTCGACGCTTCCGTGGCCGGAGCGGAAGCATCGGGCGATGCGGCAGCCGGTGCCGTCGGCGGCGTCACGGGCTGCTGCGCGGATGCCTGCGCGGCAAGCATGCATGTCATGACAAGAACAAGGGCGGAAACTCTCATGTGCCCCCCCCCTGCTTGGCTGGCGGCTTGGCAACCTCCTTCAGGTTGAACCAGCGAAGCTCGATATCGCCTCCCACCAGTTCCGGCAATCCGCCGCGGCTCGCCAGCGAGACTGCCGCATCATCCATCGGAGCGAGGCGCTTGATGGTGAATTTGTCGACGCGCACATAGCCGGGAAGACGCGCCAGCACGCTGTTCAGGAAGGAGAAGACGTATTCGTCCGTCATGCCTTTATAGGAAAGCGAGATGGCGCTACTCACCACCACGGCCGAAGGCTTGCGCAAGGACGGATCCTGCTCCTCAACCAGGGGGGCGATCTTAATGTTAAACGTGGAAAACCTGTATTGGCGCTTTAGCTCATCCAGCTGCTTGGAGGCCGAAAGACGCGCCAGCGCGTCATCCCCGGTCTGGCTGCCGCGTTGCAATTGCTCGAACAACCCCAGGGATTTGGAGGCCTTGTCGTATTTCAGCTGCATCTCCTGCACTTTGGCGTTCAGGCCGCTGATGGTGGAGTTCAGACGCATTTCCTCATCATAAGCGGCCTGCTGCTGCGACATGAGATAAAGGAAAACGCCAAGGCCAATCGCCCCCACCACGCCAAGCATGGCGGCGGAGCGAAGCACGACCTTGCGCGTCTGGAGGAACTTGATCTCATAGGGAGTCGGCGCGTTCACGGCGTTCCTCCCCCCGCCCCTTCCGGCGGCTTTTCACCCGTGCCGCGCAGGGTGAAGATCATGTCCGAGGAAATCTCGAGATCCTGAGGTTTGCCATCGCTGCTGAAATTCTGCTCCCACGTTTCGTTGCCACCCACCACGCCGGGAATGGCGTCAAACGTGATGCTGTAGCCGGAAAACGCCTGTTGCAGCTTGGAGCGGAAGGTGTTGACGCGCGTCAGGAGTTTCTCGAGATCAGTGGACGGATCAAGGAATTCTACGTCGAACTTGGCTGTGATGCTGCGCGCCGCTTTTGGCCCGTCCTTAGCCGGGGGCGGAGCCTCCCATTCCAGCGATTTGAGCAGCATCTCGCGCGTCGTGATCAGCGTGCCGAACTCCGCAAGCAGCGGCAGGGGGCGCGCATCCTTCTCGCTCAGCGTTTCATAGAGGGTGATGACTTCGGTGATCTTGTCCAGATCGTAGGGAAGCTCCTTGGTTTTAGCCTCCATCTGGGCCAGAACACCCTGCGCCTCCACCTGCTTCGCCTGGGTAAACTGGATATTGCTTTGCACGGAGATGAGGTCATAGGCCTGCCAGGTGAAGGTGAGCAGGCAGATCGGCACCAGCGCCATCGCCCCCATTTTGGCGAAAGACGCGAGATCGTGCATCATGTCGAGCTTGTGCAGCGCGCTCGTGGTCATGCGCAACCTGGGGCGCCCTTTCGAGCCAAAGGCGGCGGCCAGCACGACGTCGCCGAAATGATCCTGCTCCTGCGCCGCCTGGGAAAGGCCAAGCATGGTCGCGGCTTCGTAAGGCGTGAAGATGTTCACTTCGGTCGCCCGCATGCTCCCCGTCTCGATCACCTGCTTGATGTCCTCGGAAACGAGGATGTAGGCGGTGCACTGCGAATCCTCCTTGAAGCCGAGGCGCTTCAGGTATTCGGTAGTGTTCTGGATTTCCTGCTCGATATTGCCGGCGATGACCTCGGGAATCGACTCGCCGATCGGCTGCGCGAGACGGGTGAAGACCAGCTTGCCGTCGCGCACCACCACCTGGCGGAAGCCGCCCACCTTGTTGTGGCTGACGAGGATCTGCCATTCGGGAGGTTTCTGCTTTTGATGGAGCTTCTGGTGAAAACGGGCGATGATCGCCTGCGATTCCACCGGCAGCATGTGGATGCCTGCCAGGCGGTTGGGAAGGCCCATCACGTATTCCAGCCACTCCGAGGCGGGCGGCAGATTCGCGAGCGAGACGAACAGGAAATTCCAGTCCTTACGGCCTTCCTTGGAGCGGCCGAGCGTGATGGCGCCTTTCACGTCCTCGGGCGGGAAGTCGCGCTCAAGGCGGCGCTGGATGAGCTTGCCCACGCCGAGCGACGACACCGGCGGCAGGGATTGCTGGATGTAGGACTGGTCCATCACATCCATGAGCACCGTGATCGGCGCTTTGGGATCGGCCCTGAGTTGATCTTCGAGGATCTTGCGGTCCTGCGGCTGCGGGCCGGGAGCGTAGAGGCGGCGCAGCACCCGCGCTCCCTGCATGTAAATCAGAATCGCGCCCTCATCGCCCACTGAAAGGATGAATTTTCGCGAGCTGAAACGATCAAAGCTTACGGACGGCTTGGCCATGCGGGGAGTTTAGAGAATCAAGAGGCTAGAGTCGAGCATGGAGTGAGGCAGAAGCAGCGAACCGAAAAGGTTTTTTAAGATGGCGCGGCTTCGCCGCAAGTCGTTCGTTACGCTGGATTGCTTCGCTTCGCTCGCAATGACGGAAAATAAAGCTAAAGAGCCGTCAGCCCGCCGCGTACGGCGGCGCTCCATTGCGAAGCGAGCAAAGCGACGCGCAGAAGGGAGCAAACGAACAAGCTTCAGCAAGAAGGACGTTACACGTCCATCTTGCTGAAGGAATCGTAGAGCGGGCCGAACACCGCGGCCACCACCCAGAACACCATCAGGCCCAGCACGATGGTGAGCGCGGGCTGGATCATGCCGACCATCGCGTCCACAGCGTCGTTCACTTCGCGCTCGTAGAAGAAGTTGATGTTCTTCAGCGAGTCATTCATGTTGCCGCTTTCCTCGCCGACCTTGAACATGCGCACCACCAGGTTCGGAAACTGCTGGGACTGGCGCAGCGCCGAGGTGAGCGAGCTGCCTTCCGACACCACGGTGCGGACATTCGCGATGGATTCCTTGAGCACGCGATTGGCCACCACGTTCTGCGCCGTGGCGAGCGCTTCCAGGATATCGATGCCGCTGCGGAACATCACGCTGAAGAACTGCGTGAAACGCGCCATGTCGATCTTGCGGATCGTGGAGCCGATCACCGGCACTTTCAGCATCATCGCGTCGAAACCATACGCGAAACCGGGAGACATTCGATATGCCGTGACCAGGGAAACCACGGCCACCACGGGAATGATAAAAATAAGGTACCAGAAATCCACAAAGAAGCCCGACACCGCGATCAGCGCCCGCGTGTGCAACGGCAGCTCGAAACCCTGTGCCTCAAGGAAGTTCACCAATTTCGGCACCACGAACAGCATCAGCAGCGTGATCACAGCGGTAATGACGATCATCAGCATGATCGGATAACCCAGCGCCTTCTTGATCTTGCGGCGGATATCGTTCACCCATTTCATGTGCTCGGCCAGATGGCCAAAGGCGTCCGAGAGATTGCCTGTTTTCTCGCCCGCCGCCACCAGGCCCACGAACACCTCGCCGAACACACGGGGATGATGGGAAAGCGCCTGGGAAAGCATTTCGCCGCTTTTGACGTTTTCATAGACCTCAGTCATGATATCGCGCAGCTTCTTGGAATCCGTCGCATCACGCGCGTCGGCAAGCGAATCGAGCAGCGGCACGCCGGCTCGGTCGAGCTGTTCGAACTGGATGCACAGCAGGATGATGTCCTGAATTTTCACGCGGCCGAACATGCCGCCGCCCTTGCGCTGCCGCGCCTCGCGGGCATCCACCAAATCAAGGCCGATCTCGCGCAGGCGCTCCTCAAGGTCGATGGCGTTGACCGCCGTCATCTCGCCGCGCACCTGGCGCCCCACTTCATTGACGGCTTTATAGAGATAAAAGGGCATCTTATGCTTGCTCCCGTTGCGCGCCCCAAGGGGCGCTCACATGGAGCGCCGCCGTACGCGGCGGGCTGACGGCTCCGTTTGCCATGCCGCGGCTCATAGTCTCTCCGTCATGTCGATCGTGCCAATGAGTTCGCCGAGATCAATCTCGCCCTTCACCACCTTGTCGATGCCGTCGATCACCATGGGGATGAATTCGTTCTCGAACAGATATTCCAACATGGTGTTGCGGGTGGCGCCGGTGGCGATCAGCTCATCGAAGCCGCGGTCGACGCGCAGGATCTCGATGATCGCGGTGCGGCCCTTATAGCCCTTGTGGTTGCAGGCAGAGCAGCCGACAGGCTCGTAGATGGTGGGCGGCTCGTCCGGCTCGAAGCCGAGGATGCGGCTTTCTTCCGGGCTGGCGAGGCGCGGCTGCTTGCAATGCTGGCAGAGCTTGCGCGCCAGGCGCTGCGCCATGCAGCAGATGAGCGTGCCGGCCAGCAAATGCGCGGGCACGCCGATGTCGAGCAGGCGCGGAATCGCGCCGAGCGCGTCGTTGGTATGAAGGGTCGTGAACACCTGGTGGCCGGTGAGCGCGGCGCGGACCGCCATCATCGCGGTTTCCTCGTCGCGCACCTCGCCGACGAAGATGATGTCCGGGTCCTGGCGCATCAGCGATTTGATACCGTGCACGAAATCCACGCCCGAGCCTTCGCGGATGCTCGTCTGGCGGATCAGTGGCAGCTGGTATTCGACCGGGTCTTCCAGCGTCAT
>JAFLCR010000053.1 GCA_017302755.1 Alphaproteobacteria bacterium | reverse complement strand
TAAGCGTATCGTCCGCCATACAGGCGATGCGGGCGGACGCGAATTTGGGGGATGGGGTCATCATACGGGAAACGGTTTCAGCATGCAGCCCATCCTAGAGAGCGCACGCCCCGGGATCAAGCCCCTGAGTGCGGAGGATTTCCTTGGAAAACGCGGGACAGAGATCTTTCCCGTCGCTTCCTGGCTGCTGCCCCGTCACGCCCGGAAAAACATTCTCGCCTTCTACCGGTTCGCGCGCGGGGCGGATGATATCGCGGACGATCCCTGTCTCCCCGCCGAAGCCAGGCTCGCGCGACTGCAATGGCTAGATGCAACGCTGCACCGCACAAAAATATCCATGGATGAGCTTCCCGAATGGACACGCGCCTACGCGGCGCTGCTCAGAGAGGGAACACTGTCACCGGAGCACGGGGAAAACCTGCTGACCGCGTTCATGCTGGACTGTGTCAAAACCCGCTATTTGAACTGGGAAGAGCTAATGGCTTATTGCCACTTTTCCGCCGCCCCCGTGGGCAGGGCGGTGCTGGAACTGTGCGGCGAGCGCCATGCAAACCTTGCCTCCGCCGATGCACTGTGCGCCGCACTGCAGGTACTGAATCACTTGCGGGATGTGGGGGGGGATTTCCGGGAACAGAAGCGCATCTACCTGTCGCAGGAGTGGATGCGGGATCGGGATGCTCCGGAAGCCTTGCTGGAAGCACACGGCATGACACAAGCGCTGCGCCAGGTGTTCGACTGCCATCTCAACGCCTGCGGAACCTTGCTTGATGAGGCGGAAAACCTCATTCCCGGCCTGAGCCGTCCCGGCTTAAGAAGCGAATGCCGGATGATGCTGGTTCTTGCCAGACAACTCGAGAACCGGCTCCGCACGGAAGACCCTCTCGCGCGACGCGTGCAGCCGGGGTGGGGAGATTTTCTTCGCGCCGCGTGGCAATGCTGGAGGAGCGCATGAGCCGCTACGTGGCCGCACTCGTTGCTTCAGCGGGCAGCAGCTTCACACGAGCCATGACCTTGCTGCCGAAAGAGCGCCGCGAAGCTATTCTGGCTGTCTATGCGTTCTGCCGGCTGGTGGACGATGCCGCCGACGAGAGCGCCAATGCCGCCCATGCACTTGAGCGCCTGGATTACTGGGAAAAGGAGGTGGGACGCATCTTTGCGGGAACCACCCGCCACCCGGTTGGCGAAGCGCTGGCGCTGGCCGTGCGTCAGTATGAGATCCCCGAAGCGCTCTTTCATGAAATCATCGCGGGATGCCGCATGGATGCGAATGGCCTCATGGTTGCGCCCGACAACGAAACGCTCCAGCTTTACTGCCATCGTGTCGCCGCCTGTGTGGGATTGATCTGCGTTCGTGTTTTCGGATGCCGTCATCCTGGCTCTGAAACTTTTGCCATGCATCTCGGGCAAGGGCTTCAGCGCATCAATATTCTCCGCGACGCACATGAAGATGCTGGCCGGGGGCGTGTGTATTTTCCCCGTGAGTGGTTTGAGGAAATGGGTTTATCCAAAGAACGCTTTCCCCATTTCCCAGAGTTCAAGGCACTGTCCATCCGCATGGCCGAGGACGCCAAGCGGCATCTGACATTGAGCCGTCTGAGCGCCCCCGCCGAGGACGCGCGCGCGCTCAGACCTGCCCTTCTCATGCGCCGGGCCTATGAATCAAAGCTGGAAAAGCTTTTGTCTATGTCACAATAACAAGCTGAAAAAATGTGCTTATTTATTCTCTTTAATGACAATTATTGATTTAATATTTTATTCACTACATATATCTATGGTTGTATTTATTCAGCCATGAGTGAGGTAGTGCATGTCTCAGCAAGTCCAGCAGGAAACATTCTCTGCATCCGCCCTCAGAATGCAGGGGGACAACGGACATTTTAAACGCATGGAAGAGCTGGAAAAGGAAATCATCCAGCAGGCTCTTGATTTTTATGGTGGCAGCATTTCCGAAGCAGCGCGCCGGCTTGGGGTGGGGCGTTCGACGTTATATAGAAAACTTTCCCTGGCCGCGCGTCAGGAAGATCCCCGTTAATTTTTTCATAAGAACTATAGGAATAGAGTGGCGGGTATGGACGAGTGCTGTAAGGATTAGGCCCACGCAGGCCGAAGCCCAAGCGACACTTGGGCAAAATGAACAGCATAGCGTCTAATATTTCGTTGGGCGCCACAGTATATCCTAAGCCACATGCAAGACCTCAATCTCAAAATCGCCGAGTTGCTATGCACCCGGCTCTGCCATGATCTCACCGGGCCGATCGGCGCCGTCAATAATGGTGTGGAGTTTCTCGGCGACGACAGCGCCGACATGCTGAGCCAAGCCGTGGAACTGATCGGCAACAGCGCCCGCGATGCCGTGTCGCGTCTGCAATTCTACCGCCAGGCCTACGGGCGGGTGAATACGGGCGGCGAAGCGAACCTGGAGGAGTTGAAGCACGTCTGCAGCCAATTCTTCGGTCATGGCAAAGTGCGCCTGGAGTGGCCGGATATTCATGCCGGAGGAGCCACGATTTCCATCAGCCGCAATTTCGGCCGCATCCTTCTGAACGTTCTGCTTCTGGGAGCAGAAAGCCTCATTCGCGGCGGCACGCTCAGCGTATCCCTGAGCGCTGATGAAAACCAAAAAACCGCCACGATCCGCGCCGTGGGTAAACCTATCAAGATGGAAGAGGAAACCCTGAAGGCGCTTGCAGGCACGTTGCCGCAGTCAGAGCTCTCACCGCGTAACGTCCAGCCTTATGCCACGGGGCTTCTGATCCGGGAGATTGGCGCCGAATGTTCCCACGAATTGGGCGAAGACGTTTTCACGCTCAGAATCAGCAAATCTCTGGCATGAAAGAGCGCAAAAAGATACGTCTTATTAAGGGTTAGGGACTATGGTGGCGAGCAAAGTTTGTGCTATAGTGAATACGGCATAGTCGCACCCAGGGGAAATGCGCCGGCATGGATGATCTGATCAGCGAATTCATCACTGAAACCAGTGAAAGCTTGAACCTCCTTGACTCCGAGCTGGTCAAGCTGGAGCGCAACCCTGATGATCCGGCGCTCCTTAGCAATATTTTCCGCCTGATGCACACCATCAAGGGCACGTGTGGATTCCTTGGCCTTCCCCGCCTGGAAAGCATCGCCCACGCTGGCGAGAATGTACTGGGGAAAATCCGCGACGGTGAAGTGGCCGTTTCCGCCGAGGCCGTGTCGTTCATCCTGGCCGCGCTGGACTGCATCAAGGCTATCATGGCCCATTTGGAAGCCAATGCCTCAGAACCCGAAGGAAATGACGCCGAACTGATCGCTCAATTGAACGCTTTTGCTGAAGGGAAATCCGCGCCCGCCCCGGCAAAAACCGAATCGCCGGCGCCAACGGCAGAATCCAAGCCTGAACCCGTTGCCGTTGCCGCCCCCGCGCCCGAAGCGCCCAAGGCGCCGGCGCAGGAGATTACCCCCGTCGAGCCACCGAAAAAGAAAGCGGAGGAAGCCCCTGTCCCTCTGCCAATGGCCGCGAAAGAACGCGCGATCACCGAAGGGATGAAAGCCGAAAGCGCGGAGGACGACAACAAGAAAAACCTCGCCTCGCAGAGCATCCGCGTCAATCTCGACGTGCTCGAAAATCTGATGCAGATGGTGAGCGAACTGGTGCTCACCCGCAACCAGTTGATGCAGCTGGTGCGCACACGCAATGATGCCGAATTCGTTGGCCCGCTACAACGCCTGAGCCACATCACCACGGAGCTACAGGAAGGCGTCATGAAGACGCGCATGCAGCCGATCGGCAACGCCTGGGCCAAATTCCCGAGGCTCGTGCGCGACCTTGCGCTTGAACTCAACAAAAAAATCGAGCTGCGCATGATCGGCGCAGAGACGGAGCTGGACCGGCAGTTGCTGGAACTCATCAAGGATCCTCTCACCCACATGGTGCGCAACTCCGCCGATCACGGCCTGGAACGCCCGGAAGATCGCCGAGCTTCCGGCAAAAATGAAACCGGTATCATTACACTCAGCGCGTTTCATGAGGGTGGGCATATTATCATCGAAATCGCCGATGACGGACGTGGCCTCAATGTCGCCCGCATTCGCGAGAAAGTTATTGCCAACGGTGTTGCCAACCAGGCGGAACTCGACCAGCTGACCGACCAGCAGGTCATGCAGTTTATCTTCCGCGCCGGCTTTTCCACCGCCGAGAAAATCACCAGCGTTTCCGGTCGCGGTGTCGGCATGGACGTGGTGAAAACCAATATCGAGAAGATCGGCGGCACCATCGAACTGCAGTCCACTCTCGGTAAAGGCTCCACGTTCCGCATCAAGATTCCGCTGACCCTCGCCATCGTCTCCGTTTTGATCGTCGAGGCCGCGAGCGAGCGTTTTGCCATTCCGCAGATCTGCGTCATGGAAATGGTGCGTGCATCGAAGAACTCCGAACATCAGGTGGAACGCATCAGCGATACGCCGGTGCTGCGCCTGCGCGAAAAACTGCTGCCACTCATCTCGCTCTCCAATGTGCTGGGGTTGCGCGATGCCGAAGCCTCTTATGAAGGTGCGTTTATTGTTATCTGCCGCGTGGGTAATTTCGATTTCGGCGTGATTGTGGATCGCGTGTTTGACACCGAGGAAATCGTGGTCAAGCCTGTGGCACCAATTCTGCAGAATCTATCAGTCTATTCCGGATGCACGATTCTCGGAGATGGCAGCGTCATCATGATTCTCGATCCCAACGGGCTTGCCAAATGCACGGGCCAGATCGAGCACAGCGGCTCCGAAAGCGACGCCAGCGAAGAAGCCCTCAAGCATAAGCTCTCGGCTCGGGTCATCAGCTTTCTGGTGTTCAAGGCGGGCGACGGCACGCCCAAGGCCATTCCGCTCGAGCTGGTGTCGCGCCTTGAAGAAGTCGATGCGGCCACGGTGGAGTGGTCCGGCAGAAACCCGGTTGTGCAATATCGGGGCGAATTGATGCGCCTGGCCACCGTGGACAGTTCTTATTCGCTGCGGAAAGAAGGCATGGCGCAGGTGATCGTCTTCACTTTCGAAAAGCGTACGCTCGGATTGGTGGTGGAGGAAATTCTCGACATCGTCGAGGAGCGCATGGATGTCAAGCTCGCCTCCGAGGAGCCGCATCTGCTTGGAAGCATGGTGATCCAGGGCAAGACAACCGACGTCATCGATGCCATGTACTATTTCAACCAGTGCTTCGGCAGCGAACAGAACGCAGCAGCAGAAGGCGTTGGCATGAATGCGCCCGCGCGGGTGCTGTTCGTCGATGACAGTCCTTTTTATCGCAACCTTCTTGAGCCTTTGCTCACCGCCAATGGCTGCGAGGTGACACTCGCCTCGGATGCCAGGCAGGCCATGAATTACCTGAACGGCAATCAGACGTTTGATATTGTCGTGACCGACATTGTCATGCCCGGCATGTCCGGCTTCGAATTCGCCGAAGCCATCAAGCGCGATGGCCGCCTGATGCACCTGCCTCTGATAGCATTCACCTCCACCATTTCGCCCGAAGCCATGGAAAAAGGCCGCAAAGCGGGATTCAGCGATTTCGTGCGTAAAACAGACCGCGATGGTCTGGTGCAATCCGTTCAGCAGGTGCTTTCCCTCGCGCAAGGAGTTGCCGCATGAACGCCTTGGTCGCCAACATTCAAAATCTTCCCGCCCAGCAGGGCAGCCAGCTCAAGGAATTCGTCACCATGACCGTGGACGGCCAGCTCCTCGGCATCTCCGTGCTGACCGTGCAGGATGTGTTCAAACACCAGAAAATTACCCCCATCCCTCTTGCCCCGAAGGAGATCGCAGGCTCTCTCAATCTGCGCGGGCGCATCGTCACCGCCATCGACGTGCGTGCGCGCCTGCGTCTTTCCCCGCGCGACCCGAAAGCCAAAGTGATGAGCGTAGTGGTGGAATATAAGGGCGAACTGTACAGCCTGCTCGTGGACAGCGTCGGCGAAGTGCTTGCCCTGCCACTGGAAAAATTCGAGAAAAACCCCGCCAATCTTTCGCAGAACTGGCAGGAAGTCTCCGCGGGGATTTACCGCCTGAAAAGCGATCTTCTGGTGGCGCTGGACGTCAGCAAACTGCTGCGCGTGGGTTAAACGGAAGTGATGCAGTAACGAGATGAAAACCTGCCTGGTCGTCGATGATTCAAAAGTGGTGCGCAAGGTAGCGTACAAGATGCTTGAATCGCTTTCCTTCAAGGTACTCGAGGCCGAAAACGGCAAGGAGGCTCTGGCACAGTTCAAACAGCACAAACCCGAAGTCGTGCTGCTCGACTGGAACATGCCGGTGATGGACGGGCTGGAGTTCATCAAAGCCCTGCGGGCGCTAGACGCTTCGGAGGGAAAGCAACCCATCGTCATTTTCTGCACAACGGAAAACGATATCGGTAAGATTCAGGCCGCCATCGCCGCGGGCGCGGATGAATACATCATGAAGCCTTTTGATCTCGAAATCATCCGTGCAAAGCTCATGCAAGTCGGCCTTATTTAAACTCTTGTTCATAATGCGGTCGGCGCGCATTTGTAATAAACTGAATTTATTGCGTTATTTTTTGCGCCAACTGTCGCGCTATACCTCTCATTTTTAGGCATTTTTACATTGTTGCCACTTAGAATTGGGCGGTCAACCTTTCGCTTTCTTACTCATGCCATCCCACCACGATACTCCCTACTCCGTCCTCATCGTTGACGACTCTGCCGTCGTGCGCGGATTGATGACGCGCTTCCTCACCTCCGACCCCATGATAGAGGTTGTCGCTTCCGCCGCGTCGGGAGCGATGGCGCTCAGTATCGTCGACAAATACAACCCGGACGTCATTATTCTCGACATCGAGATGCCGGTGATGGATGGCATGACGGCATTGCCGCTTCTTCTCAAGAAATCACCACATTCGAAGGTCATCATTGCGTCATCGCTTAGCCGGAGGAATGCGGAAATCAGCTTGAAAGCGCTGGAACTCGGTGCGTCTGACTACCTGCCCAAGCCGTCGAGCACCGAAGGGAAAGATGCACTCCAAGGATTCCACCGAGAATTGCTGGAGAAGGTCAAAGCGCTGGCCGCTACTTCGCGCCAGAAATCCGGCGGCACGGTTGAGCCAAGGCCCCGCCCGGCTGATACGGAACGCAAACAGCCTCCTATCAAGACAACAGGCATTATCACTCCGTCTGGCATGCGCTTGCCCTCCTGCACGCCGCGCGTGCTTGCCATCGGCTCTTCTACCGGAGGACCGCAGGCGCTGTTTACGCTTTTCTCCGGCATCAAGGGCAAGCTGAAGAACGTCCCAATTTTCCTGACGCAGCACATGCCTCCCACCTTCACTGCCATTCTTGCCGAGCATCTTCAGAATGCCAGCGGGCGGCCTTGCGCGGAAGCCAAGGACGGCGAAACCGTCCAGCCAGGCCATGTTTATGTCGCGCCCGGCGACTACCATATGCTGGTGCAGGAGCATGCGAGCGGAGGCATCGTACGCCTGAGCAAGGACGCGCCGGAGAATTTCTGCCGCCCGGCCGTGGACCCCATGCTGCGCAGCCTGTCGACAGTGTACGGCAAACACATGCTGGTCGCCATCCTCACCGGCATGGGACAAGACGGCATGCTTGGCGCCAAGAACATCACCAGCGCCGGCGGCACAGTGATCGCGCAGGATGAGGCCACCTCCGTGGTCTGGGGCATGCCGCGCGCCATCGCCGAGCAGAAGCTCGCAAGCGCCGTGCTGCCGTTGCCTGAAATCGCACCCTATATTCTTAAGGCGTTCGGCGAATCATGAGAGACGACGATTTCGACCTCATCGCCGATATTCTGAAAAAGCGCTCGGGCCTGACGCTTACGCGAGAGAAGGTATATCTACTCGAAACCCGCTTGCTGCCCGTCGCGCGGCAATTCGGCTTCGACACCCTGGAACTGCTGATCCAGGCGATCCGCAAGCAACCCAACGAAGCCATGCTGGTGGAAATCACGGAGGCGATGACCACCAATGAATCTTCCTTCTTCCGCGACATCAAGCCCTTTGAGCAATTCCGGCGCACCGTGCTGCCGCGCCTGATCGAAGACGCCAAGGATAAACGCAGCGTGCGCATCTGGAGTTCCGCCTGCTCCACCGGCCAGGAACCGTACTCGCTTGCAATGTCGCTGATGGAAGAAGCAGGAAAGATGATCGGGTGGGATTATGAGATCATCGCCACGGATATTTCGCGGAAGGTGCTGGAGAAGGCAGAGAAAGGCGAATACACGCAGTTCGAAGTGCAGCGCGGGCTGCCGATTCAGATGCTCGTCAAATATTTTACCCAGTCCGGCGAAAGCTGGCGGCTCAACAGCTCCGTGCGTGCGCGGGTGCGTTTCCAGTATCTGAACCTGCTTGAGGATTTCAATAATCTCGGACGCTTCGACATTATCTTCTGCCGCAACGTGCTCATCTATTTCGATGCCCCGACCAAAACCAAAGTACTTGAAAGACTGACCAGATCGCTGCAGCCCAAGGGTTTCCTCTTTCTTGGCAGCGCGGAAACCATTCTTGGGCTCACCGATAAGCTGAAGCCGGTGGACGGCGAACGCGGCATTTTCCAACCGGCATAAAAAAAAAGCCGCCCAAGGGCGGCTTTTTTCAAAGGTGCTCACAAAATTCGGTTTATGCTTCCGCGATTTCCTTTTCTTCCGCCGAAATCGGGCCGGCGGCGGGATCCTTCAGCACGTAGCCGCGACCCCAGACGGTTTCGATGTAGTTGTCGCCGCCCGCCGCCTGCGAGAGCTTCTTACGCAGCTTGCAGACGAAGACGTCGATGATTTTCAATTCGGGCTCGTCGATGCCGCCGTAGAGATGGTTGAGGAACATCTCCTTGGTGAGCGTCGTGCCCTTGCGGAGGCTGAGCAGTTCGAGAATGCCATATTCCTTGCTGGTCAGGTGCAAAGGTTTGGCATCGACTTCCACCGAGCGCGTGTCTAGGTTCACAGACAGCTTGCCGGTGCGGATGATCGATTCGGAATGGCCCTTCGAGCGGCGGACAATCGCCTGGATGCGCGCCACCAGCTCGCCCTTGTTGAAGGGCTTGGTGAGGTAGTCGTCAGCGCCAAAGCCAAGACCTTTGATCTTCTGATCGGGGCCGGAAAGGCCGGAGAGAATGAGAATCGGCGTCTTGACCTTCGCGGCGCGGAAACGGCGCAGCACTTCATAACCATCGATGTCCGGCAGCATCAGGTCGAGAATGATGATGTCATAATCGTAAAGCTTGCCGATCTCGAGGCCTTCTTCGCCCAGCTCGGTGGTGTCGCAAATGATGCTTTCCGAAGCCAGTGACAGCTGGATGGCTTTTGCCGTCGACGGATCGTCTTCCACCAGTAATACGCGCATGTTCCGCTCCCCTTGGTTAACGTTTGCTTAATTCTTAATCTAGCGCACTTCGTTAACGATTACAAGAATTATCATTAAATTGCCAGATTCCCTTCCTAAATAAGGTGGTATCCGTCAATAAGTCATACAATTTATGGTAAGTCTTTGTCAAAGACGCAAGCGGAAATTCTAAAGATTAGGATTTTCCTGGTGTGTCTGGCTGATTCTCTGGGCTCGCGGCCAGGAAAGCGGGATGTGCCAGGGCATGATCGTAAATTCTGCGGATCGCGGGGTAAGGATCCATCGCGACCTGAAAGCGCAACGCATTGAATACCTGGGGAATCAGAAGGCAATCGGCCAATGTCGGCATATTTCCGTGGCAGAATGCTCCCGTTGCAGGGTGGGCCAGAAGCGTTTCGATGGCTGCGAATCCTTCTGAAATCCAACGGGCCATCCAGCGATTTTTGGCTTCATCTGTGCAGGAAAATTCTGCCACAAGGTGATTCAGGACGCGGGGCACGTTGAGCGGGTGAATCTCGCAGGCCACCGCCAGAGCCAATGCACGCACACGTGCTCGGCCGAGCGAATCCGCAGGAAGCAACGGCGGGTTGGGATAGACTTCTTCCAGATATTCCATGATCGACAGCGACTGGGTGAGCACCGTGCCGTCGTCCAGCGCGAGGCTTGGCACCAGCATCTGCGGATTGATGGCGCGATAGGTCGCTTCGTGCTCCTCGCGCTTCAGGAGATTGATCGGCTCGGTGTCATAAGGAAGCCCCTTCAGCGCCAGCGCGATGCGCAGGCGGTAGGAGGCGGAGGAGCGGTAATAGCTGTAGAGCTTCATGCCGCGTCTTTGGACTTTCCAAGGGATTCGTACTTCTCCACTTTTTGATCAATGGCACCAAAAATAGAACGCCCCTTAGCATCAAGCATCTCAATGCGCACGCGGTCGCCGAATTTCAGGAACGAGGTTTCCGGCTTTCCTTTTTCGATGGTTTCAATCATGCGCTTTTCTGCCAAACACGAGGAACCGGTGGAACGGTCGACGTTCGACACCGTGCCGGAGCCTATAATCGTACCCGCAGCGAGGCGGCGCGTTTTCGCGGCGTGGGCAATGAGGGTGGGAAAATCGAAGGTCATGTCCACCCCTGCATTGGGGCTGCCAAAGCGCTGGCCATTCAGGCTGGTAACCAGCGGCAGGTGGATTTTGCCACCATCCCATGCCTGGCCAAGCTCGGCGGGCGTGACGGCGACAGGTGAAAAACTGCTCGCCGGCTTGCTCTGGAAAAATCCAAACCCCTTGGCCAGTTCGGCGGGAATGAGGTTGCGCAGGGAAACGTCGTTCACCAGCAGGATGAGCTTGATATGCTTTTTTGCCTGTTCGGGCGAAACGCCCATCGGCACATCGTCGGTGATCACCGCGATCTCGGATTCGAAGTCGATGCCCCAGGATTCATCCGCAAGGCGGATGGACTCATGCGGCGCGAGGAAGCTGTCGGAGCATCCCTGATACATCAGCGGGTCGGTCCAGAAGCTCGGCGGCATTTCCGCACCACGCGCCTTTCGCACCAGCTCGACATGGTTCACGTAGGCCGAACCGTCAATCCACTGATAGGCGCGAGGCAAGGGTGAATGCACATTCGCTTCATCGAAGGGAAACGCGTCAATCATCTCGCCCTGGTCGAGCATCTTGTACAGGGTTTGCAGCTTGGGGCCGATTTCCTCCCAGCGATCGAGGACGTATTGCAGCGTGGGCGCGATGTCTTTCGCTTTCACGGCACGGGTAAGATCGGCATTGACGAGAATCAGCGTTCCGTCACGGCCGCCTTCTTTCAGCGTGGCGAGTTTCACTTCTTTTCCTTCCAACTATCAACGTAACCTTCCCATTCCACTTTTGTGGCGGCGGGCGCAATATCCACGGCGTCGCGCGTATCTATCATCACCGCGACTTCATCGAGTATCTTCGGCGGGTCGTCCATCTTGCGGGTTTTGTCGGCTTCCTTCACCAGCTTGAACGCCTTGGGATGAGGCCCGTGCGAAAACCCGCACGGATGCAGCGTCACCATGCCGGGGTGGATATTGTCACGGCTGAAGAACTGACCTTTGTGGTAGAAGATGATTTCGTCGTAATCATTGTTGGAGTGGTAGAAAGGCAGTTTCAGCGCATCCGGGTCCATCTCCGCCGGGCGGGGCACGAAGGTGCAGACCACGAAGCGGCTCGCCAGGAACGTCGTATGCGCACTGGGAGGCAAGTGGTAGCGGTGGCTCATCAGCGGGCGGATATCGCGCCAATTGAGTTTCACCGGGAGATTATCGCCATGCCACCCGATCGCGTCGAGCGGGTTGTAAGGGTAGGTCACCTTGGAAATTGCGCCACGGCGCTTGATACGGACTTCGGTTTCCTTCTCATGCTGCTGGCTTTGGAACGCTTCGTCGAGCACGGGCACGTCGCGGCGTGCCGCCAGATCGCCGCGCGACAGCGTCACGGCACCGACCGGGCACTCGCTGACGCACCGCGCATGGCCGACGCACGCCGCGGCGTTGACCACCGCCGCCTGGCCGTGCACGAGGCCGAGCACGCCGTTCTCGGGGCACTCGCGCACGCACGTGCCGCAACCCAGGCACTTGGCGAGGTCGATCACCGGCAGTTGCAGCGGCGGGGCCGAAGCCGCGCGTTCGGTCATGCGCTCGCGCTCGGCGACCACGTCCCGCTGCCGCCGCAGGTCGACGTGGCGATGCTACG
>JAFLCR010000052.1 GCA_017302755.1 Alphaproteobacteria bacterium | reverse complement strand
ATCAAGCCGAACACCAAGGTGGTGTTCACCGAAAGCCCCGGCTCGCTCACCTTTGAAGTGCAGGATATTCCCGCCATCGCCAAAGCCGCCCATGCGGCGGGGGCGCTGGTGGTGCTCGACAACACCTGGGCGACGCCCCTCTTCTTCCGTCCGTTCGAGCACGGGGTGGACCTTTCGCTTCAGGCGGTCACCAAATACATCAACGGTCATTCCGATGTGATCATGGGGGTGGTGACGGGAAGCAAGGCGCTCGTCAAGCGGCTGCGCCGCACGAACAATCTCGATGGCGGACACGTGAACCCGCAGGATTGTTATTTGGCGTTGCGGGGTCTGCGCTCTATGGCGGCGCGGCTGGCAAGGCACCAGGAAACCGCGCTCCGCCTGGCTTCGTGGCTCGAGGCAAGGCCTGAGGTAGTACGCATGCTGCATCCGGCGTTTGCCTCCTGCCCCGGCCATGAGCTGTGGAAGCGCGACTTCACAGGTTCCAGCAGCCTGTTTTCTTTTCTCATGAAACCCGTTCCCCGCCCCGCTCTGGCGGCGATGGTGGAGGGAATGCGCATCTTCCGCATGGGCTTCTCCTGGGGGGGCTATGAAAGCCTGATGCTTCCCGTGGACAAGACCCTCACCCGCACCGCCGTGCCGTGGGCGCAAGAAGGCGTTCTGGTGAGGATCCACGCGGGGCTGGAAGATGCCGGCGATCTGATCGCCGATCTTGATGCAGGGTTTGCGCGCATAAAGTAAGCAATCCGCACTTCCTTAACCATTTCCTGATGGCCTTCGGGCACGGCACTGTTTTCTTTTTTATATTATTTTTGTTTCATTTCGCGGTTGCCACATGACTGCAATATTTGTCCGTTATTGTGCCGTAACATTAATCAACAATTAACGAATTTTGCTTGACCCCCGAAGCGCTATGGTATAGGGGAACGAGCTGTTCTGAAACGAGGCAATTCGGCGATGACACACGTCATGCACCCAGCGGCGGAAGCGATGATTGCCCGGCAGGAACGGCCCGCTGCCGTCAAGCGCCTTTTTCCCCTGTTGCCCAGCTTCGCTCCTGCGCGTGATCATGTGCTGATCTGCCTGATTTACCTCTCCGTCATGGTGCTGCTCTCCCTCCATGTGCCGCGTTCCGCCTGGGACAGCGCGCTGGTGCGGGATGCCGCGAAGCCCTTTCTTGCCAGTGTCGGCATCATCATGATCTGGCGATACAGCTGGATGATGGTCCATTTCGTCCGTTCTCTTTACTACCGCTTCATTACCTTTCCCGTCTGGCGCCGTTATGCCGATAAGGCGGCGCATATCCGCGCGCCGCACGTCTACGTGCTGGTGACGACCTATCAGATCCAGCCGGAAGTGAGCCTGCGGGCGTATAAATCCATCATCGACGAATGCGTGCGCTACGGCGCCCCGGCCACGATCGTCGCCGGCGTCACCGATAAAAGCGACGAAGAGTTGCTGCGCCTGATATTCGACCGCATGCAGCCGCCCGCGAATATCAAGCTTGTCGTGATGTTTCAGGCAGGTACCGGCAAGCGCGACGCCATGGCGGAAATTCTGCGCGCCATTTCGCGCCGCACGCCGCACCGCGATGCCGCCGTGATATTCATGGATGGCGACAGCCAGCTCATACCGGGCACTTTTGAGAAATCCATTCCCTTTTTCATGCTGATGCCGCGCCTGGGCGCGTTGACCGTGGATTTCCGGGGCTGCATTACCGGCTCCAACCTTTTCAAAGAATGGTACGATCTGCGCTTTGCCCAGCGCCACTTGCTGATGCAATCAATGAGCCTTTCCAAAAAGCTGCTGGTGCTGACGGGGCGGTTTTCGGTGTTCAGGGCTTCGATTGCCACCCATCCTACGTTCATTGATATGCTGCAGAACGACGCTCTCGAGCATTGGCGGTTCGGCAAGTTCCGCTTCCTGACCGGTGACGACAAATCCACATGGTTCTGGACGCTCAAGAACGGCTGGGACATGATTTACCTGCCCGATGTGCAGGTGTACTGCCTGGAAGGGCAGCCGGCGGATACGTTCAGCGAAGGCGCCATCAAGCTGATGACGCGTTGGTTCGGTAATATGCTGCGCAACAATGGCCGCGCCGTGGCGCTTGGCCCCAAGAGCATGGGGCTGTTCACCTGGTGGTGCCTGGTGGACCAGAAGATTTCGATGTGGACGTCGCTGTATGGGCTTCTAGGGGCGCTCTTTCTGGCGTTCACGGTGCATCCGGCAATGTTGTGCGGCTATTTGCTTTGGGTGATGTTCACGCGGTTTATCTACGCGCTCGTCGTGATGGGACAGCGCCGGCGCTTCAGCGCTTACGCGCCGCTGCTCACCTATTTCAACCAGATCATCGGCGCGGCGACGAAAGCTTATATCCTCTTCCGACTGAACAAGCAGAAATGGACGCGCCAGACAATTACCGGCAATGTCGGTAAGGAAATGGCGGGGCATAGATTCTGGAGCAATTACATCAACGTTTTGGCGCTTGGCAGCCTGGTGCTGGGTGTGGCGATTGCCAGCAACTCCCTGCCCTTGCCGGACAGCTTGATCCTGCGACATATCTTTGTTTCGGATTCCATCGCGGAAACCGCTCAGCCTGCCGCCGTTCCAGGTATTCTGGATGAAACCACCCTGCGCGCGGCGATTGCCAAAGCGGAAAACGGCGCTGTTATTCGGCTTGGCGAAGGCACGATTCTGCTTTCGCAGCCGCTGGTGATCAGCAAGAGTGGCATCACGATTGAAGGTGCAGGCACGGGCAAAACCATTCTTAAGGCTAGTTTTTCGTCGTCGGAACAGGATGAGGAAAAAACGCTCGGTGTGGTGCGCATCGTGAGCGAGGTAGATATCAAACAGCAGATGAAAGGCAATCTGCGCCTGACCAAGGCCATTGCAGCCGACGACCGGGAGATTGAGCTAAGGGGCAAACTGCCGCAATTCTTTCCTGGCGATATGCTGCTGCTGCGCCAGCCGAACGACGACGCGTTTTTTAACAAGCTTGGCAGCAAGGAATGGCGCCGTGAATTCCCCTACCTTCGTCAGACGCTGGTAGAAGTAAAACAAGTGCTCGGGAGCGGAAAGTTGCTGCTCGATAAGCCGGTTGGCGTTGACCTGGCGGCGGACAGCAAAGCGCATCTCGTCCAGCTGGTAAAGCACGTGGCGCTCAAGAACCTGACCGTGTTTTATGATATTGGCGGTGCTCCGTCTGCGACGGAATATGAAAACGTAAAACCCGAGAATATGGTCGATGGCATCACCATCTCCGGCGCGGCGCATATCCGCCTGAACAACGTGCAGGTCGTGCGGGCGGGCCGTCATGCGGTTCACCTGGATACGGTTTATGCCCCGCAGTTCAAGAACATCTACCTTCAGGAAGCCTGGAATAAAGGCAAGCAGGGCAGCGGTTATTTCCGCATTTCGCGCACCGCTTACGGCGCGTTCGACAATGTTTATCTGCGCGGCTTGCGGCACCTGGCCTTCCAGTGGTCGAGCCACCACAACGTTATTCGCCGCCTGGACAGTGATTGCGATGTGAATTTTCATGGAGGCTTCGCACACCATAATGAGGTGCAAGTGAAGTATCTGGAACCAAGGGCCGGCCATCCCTGGCCTAAAGTATACCGCACCAAAGGCGACGCGCATTGGGCGACGCCGGACGGCGAAGGCAACAGAATCATCGATAGTGAAGGCAAGGAAGTAACGTCATGAGCCAGAAATCCGTACAGCGCTACGATACCGAGCAGGTGATGCTGGAACCAAACAGCAAGCGCAGCCATATCCGCGTGAAGACACCTCTGGATGTGCTGATCAACGGACGCAGCTTTCCTGCCATCGACTGGTCGCTGGGCGGTGTAGGCATCCAGGAGTTTGACCTCCCGGCAGAACCGGGCGACCGCCTGCAGGCGCATCTTTCCATGCCGCTGCGCGGGTTCAACGTCATGGTGACGGTGGAAATGGAAATTGTGACCCGCAACGAAAGCGCCAAGACGATCGGTTGCAAATTTGTCAACCTTAACGGCGAACAGGAAGAACTGCTTCGTTATTTTGTGAATACCTACATTCATGGGGAACTGGCTGAAATCGACCAGGTGATCAGCAAAAACTCGGCCATGCCTCCTGCGCTGCCGGAAATCCCGCAGCGCAATCTTTCCACGCTGGTGAGGGATATCAAAAACCTTCCCGCGCTCATGCGCGATACCTCGCCGGAGCAGGCCGCGGTTTACCTGCGCGAAAACTGGCGCTATGGGGCGCTCATGTCTGCGGGCGTGTTGTTGATTTTCGTAACGCTGGTGTCGGTTTATTCGAAAATCTTCACCGTGGATGCCTCGGTGGCGGCGGTATCCGTGCCGATGGTGCAGATGCGCGCTCCCGCGAGCGGCATGGTGACGGCGGCAATTGCCGCGCCCAAGGCCGTGGTGGCCAAGGGGCAGGAATTGTTCACGGTAAAGAACGATGCGCTGGTCGGCGAATTCGAGGTGGCGAAAGCCAACCTTCAGGCGCTCGAGGCCAAAATTGTCAGCTTTAAGAAGCAGCTGGAAGGACAGGACGCATTCGTCAAGGAATACGGAAGCCTGTCTGAATCCGAGCTATCGCGGGCGCAGGCTACGTTGCGCCGGGCGCAGCGGAGCATGGAAACCGCCACCCGCCAGTTCGAGCGCGCACAGATCCTTAAGGAAAAAGGTCTCATGACCGAAGCGAGTTTTGATAACCAGCGCGATATGTTCGACAAGGCCGAGCAACAGCTGAGCGCGGCCCAGGCCACGCTGGCGGAAGCGCAGAGCAACCGTCGCATGGTCGGAAAAGGCTATTATTTCACGGGCAGCCGTGTTGAAGGGAAAGACGGTATGGATCTAAAGCACGCGTTGACCATGGCGGAATCGGAAAGAAGCGTGTTGACCGCGCGCATCGATGCACTGCAGAAGCAGATTTCAGAACTGCGGGTGGTAAGCCCATGTGACTGCATCGTCGAGGAAATCAACGCCCAGAATAATTCCTGGATCACCGGCGGCACCCTGGCCTATGTGCTGATCGAGCAGAAGCCGGAAAATTACTCGATCGAAGCCCTGATTCCCCAGGACGAAGTGCATAAGATCACGGTCGGCAATAACGCGGACATCCGGCTGGCCAATGGTGGCGATGTGATTCGCGGCAAGGTGAGCGCGATCAACGTGGCGAATCTGGGGCAGAAGCGTTTTGGCCTGGCGGATTTCGCCGAAAAGAACCCTGTTTACGCCAAGGTCATGATTACGCCGGATCACAAGCTTGCGCGCGTCGAGGCGGGCCTGCCGGCGCAGGTGAAAGTGTATCTCGATACGGCAGCAGTGTTTTTCTAAGTTTTGGATAATCAGAGAAGAAGATAAGGAGTTCGCATGCGCATAGCGGTGATTGGTACGGGATATGTGGGGCTGGTTTCAGGCACCTGTTTTTCGGATTTTGGTTTTGATGTTACTTGCGTGGATAAGAATGAGGCGAAAATCTCCCGCCTGCTGAAAGGCGAAATCCCCATTTATGAACCCGGGCTGGATACGCTGGTGCAGAAAAACGCCCGCCTTGGCCGCTTGAGTTTTACAACCGATCTGCCCAAGGCGGTTCGGGACGCGGACGTGGTTTTCATCGCCGTGGGCACCCCGACGCGCAAGGAAGACGGTCATGCCGATCTGAGTTATGTGTACGCCGCAGCTGAAGAAATTGCCGCTAATTTGAACGGCTATAAGGTGATCGTTACCAAATCCACCGTTCCGGTGGGCACGGGCAAGAGAATTGCGGAGATCATTCGCCAGGCGAATCCTTCCGGTCACTTCGACGTTGCTTCCAACCCCGAATTTTTACGCGAAGGCTCGGCGATCGAGGATTTCATGCACCCCGACCGTGTGGTGGTGGGCATTGAAAACATCATGGCCCAGGAAGTCATGGCGAAACTCTACCAGCCCATCTGTGGCGACGAAATTCCCGTGCTGTTCACGGACATCGCCACCTCGGAGCTCATCAAATACGCAAGCAACACCTTTCTTGCCGCGAAGATTGCGTTCATCAATGAAATGGCCGATCTCTGCGAAAAAGTGGATGCGAACGTGCAGGATGTTGCCAAAGGCATCGGCATGGACAGCCGCATCGGCAGCCGTTTCCTTCAGCCCGGGCCCGGTTATGGCGGCTCCTGCTTCCCCAAGGACACGCTTGCCCTGGTGAAAATCGCACAGGCGGCGGGCGCACCCAGCCGCATCATCGAAACCGTGGTTGAGGTAAACGACGACCGCAAAAAGCGCATGGCGGAGAAGATCATCGATGCCGCGGGCGGTAGCGTCGAAGGACGGAACATCGCCGTGCTTGGCCTGACCTTTAAGCCCGACACGGACGATATGCGCGACAGCCCCAGCCTGGCGATCGTTCCTGAGCTGGTTTCGGCTGGAGCTAAAGAGATTCGCGTCTACGACCCCGAAGGCATGAAAGAAGCAAAGAAAATGCTGACTTCCGACAGAATCGTGTGGTGCGAGGATGCCTACGCCACCCTGCCGGATGCCCATGTGCTGGTGATCGTGACCGAGTGGAACGAATTCCGGAATTTGGATCTTAAACGCGTCGCCCGCCTGATGAATGCGCCGGTGATGGTGGATCTCAGGAATATCTATAACCCTGAAGACATGGCGGAACAGGGCTTCCTTTATGTTTCCGTGGGCCGTCGTGAGGCGCTTCCCGAAACCAAGCCGCAGCTGAGGCTCGCCGCCTGATTTACTGGAAAGAGATGCATGAAACAGCCTTTGCGTAACGCAAGGGCTGTTTCCGCTTGGCACAACCCGATTATTCGTTATTGTTCCCTGGGTTGTATAGAATAAAAGGTCGTCAATCATGGAGACAGCGCAGGATATCACCGCCAGCTTGGGCGTGAATACAAAGGTTACCCTTTCCGCCGAAAATCTTGCCGCCATGATGCAGCGTACGGAAGCCTCGCTGAAAACGCTTCGACAGAAGCAGCAATCGAACGCCCTTCCTTTGCTGAACCTGGCAGAGCGCACGGACGATCTCGCCGCCATCACAGAGCTGGCTGACCATATTCGCGGTCGCTTTGGCCATGTGCTGGTGCTTGGCACCGGCGGCTCCAGCCTGGGCGGAAAGACGCTGCTTTCCCTGGCGAGTTCTTCTTCGCCGGCCATTCGCTTTGAAGACAATGTGGATCCGCATACCTTCGACAGCCTCATTGAGCGCCTGCCTCTGGAAAAAACGGCGATCATCGCCATCAGCAAATCCGGCGGCACGGTGGAAACCCTGTCCCAGCTGGCCGTGTGCATGGACGCCTTACGCAAGAAAGCAGGCGAAGCGGCGCTCAAGGAAAATCTCTTTTTTATCACAGAATCAAAACTCAATCCGTTGACGCAGCTCGCGGAGCGCTTCGGCTGCCGCACCCTGCCGATGGATCCGGGCATCGGCGGCCGGTTCTCCGTGCTGACGGCGGTGGGGCTTCTGCCCGCGGCCATTGCAGGGTTGGATATCGCCGCGTTTCGGGCGGGCGCCGGGCGCGCCGTGGCCGCCAACCTGAAAGCGGGCGCACCGAAAGACGCTCCCGCGGCGCTTGGGGCGGCGCTTTCCATCGCCCTGGCGGAGGCGGGATATGATCTTCCCGTAGTGATGCCCTATGTGGAGCGGCTGGCTCTGTTCAGTCAGTGGTACCGTCAGCTCTGGGCGGAAAGCCTAGGCAAGAACGGCAAGGGCACCACCCCCACCAGCAGCCTCGGCACCGTAGACCAGCACAGCCAGCTTCAGCTTTACATCGACGGGCCAAAGGACAAATTCGTCACCCTGTTTTTCCTCGACACCAAGGGCCAGGGCGCCGTCATCCCGGCGGATCTCATGAACATGGAAGGCCTGGGCTACATCCAGGGCCGCACGCTGGGCGACGTGCTGCACGCCGAACAGTGGGCGACTGCGCAATCGCTGCAGAACCACGGCGTGCCGGTGCGCATCTTCCATCTTCCGGCGATGAAGGAAGCGGTGCTTGGCGAGCTGCTGATGCATTTTATGCTGGAAACGATCATCGCCGCCGACCTGCTGGGTGTGGATGCCTTCGACCAGCCTGCTGTCGAGGAAGGCAAGATCCTTGCCCGCAAGAGCTTGGAAACCTACGCCCCGGTGCACAAAGCCGCCTGATATGAGCGACCACCACCATCACGGCCACGCGCATCATCATCACGCGGTCTCGCCGGAACATATTTTTCTGCCCGGCATCATCCTCAATACGGGATTCATCGCGATCGAGGTTCTCTGCGGCCTGTGGGCGAACTCGCTGGCCCTGCTGGCCGACGCCGGCCACAACGCGGGCGATGTGCTGGCGCTGTTCCTCGCCTGGGGCGCGGCGAGGCTATCGCAGAAAACCCCTTCGGCGCGTTTTACCTATGGGTTGCAGAGCAGCTCCATCATGGCCTCGCTGGCGAACGCGGTGCTGCTGCTTGTCACCGTGGGCGGCATCGGCTTCGAGGCGATGCGCCGCCTGGGAAGCCCGGAATACACCTCCGGCGTCGCCGTGATGCTGGTGGCGCTCGCCGGCGTGGCCGTGAACGGGTTCACCGCCTGGCAGTTGATGAAGCACCAGGGGAACGATCTGAACATCCGCAGCGCCTACCTGCACATGGTGGCGGATGCGGCGATCTCGCTGGGCGTGTTCGTGGCGGGCGGGCTGGTGATGGCGACCGGCTGGGGCTGGCTTGATCCGCTGGTGAGCCTGGCGATCGCGCTCTTCATCATCCGCGGCGCGTGGGATCTGCTCAAATCCTCCACCACCCTGGCGCTGCACGCCGTGCCGGAAGGCATCGACCCAGCCGAAGTGCGCGGCTATCTGGCATCGCAGGCGGGGGTGAAGGAAGTGCACGACCTCCACATCTGGGCCATAAGCACGTCGGAAACCGCCTTATCTGCGCATTTGCTGATGCCCGGCGGCCATCCCGGTGACGGCATCTTACAGAAGATCACCGCCGAGCTGGCCAAAAAATTCAGCATTCATCACGCTACGCTGCAGATTGAACTGGGCGATGCCAAAGAGGCGTGCTCCCTAGCTTCCGACGTCGTCGTTTAAGCAACACATCTTCCCCAACTCCGCGTCAGATAAATTCTAAATCATGGATGCCGATGGATTGCACGCCAACCAGCGTGATGTTCCCCAAATTCGACTGAATCACCAGATTCCCGTCCTCCACGTAAGAGGCATGAAATGCAACCCCGCCATTCCGTGGGCCAAGCCCTGAAAACACCAGCTTGTCCGTGCCCAACTCGAAATCCAGGATGCGATCATGGCCGTGCTGACTTGTGAAATAGAACCTGTCCGTCCCCAGGCCACCATAAAGGATGTCATTACCCAGATCGCTGTGAAGGTGATCATCGCCAAGGTTTCCGTGCAGAAGATCGTCACCGTCACCGCCGTACATGAGATCGTCGCCTTGTCCACCGTACAATTCATCCGAGCCTGCATCGCTGCTCAGGAAATCGTTCCCCTCATTGCCATGCAGTATGTCATTTCCCTCATAACCATGGATCACATCGACGCCTTCAAGGCCGGACATACTGTCACCAAAAACGCCGCCATGCAGCAAATCGCTGTTAAGTGAAGCAGTTTTTTGGCTTGCAGCCGTCAGCACGTTCGATTCACTGAAATTAAGCCTCGATCCTTCCACATGCCAGGTATGTTCGCCATAGCTGAGCGTGGCTGACTGACCGTAATCACTGTACGTTATTTTCAGGCTGTTGAAGTCTGGCACATAAGCCGACAGATCGATCCGATCGCCTGGGACAAATGTGGCGGGACGTTGCTCCCACGATCCATCAGGAACCCAGAAATCCGGGAAGAAGTCACGAATCACGACCAGGGGCGAACTGTTAAAAAAGCCCGTACGCGCCGGCCCCATGATAAACGTATCCGCGCCTCCACCGCCAAAAACATACGTTTCGGCGGCTCCTGGGTTGGTTAGATTTATAACGTCGTCTCCCCGATTACCGAATATGTGCTTTGCTAGCTTCGCCTCCATGTAATCGCTGTTATTGCTGCCATCCCAGTAATATATGGGCTTTATATAAGACGGCGTCCCGAAGCCGGGCGGGAGGGGAGAACCACTGACCAACATATATTTAGCAGTTTCCGGCTCAGCCCCGGGCAATTTAAGCGCGAGCCGCTGTTGCCAATCAACATACAATCCATTCTCAGGTAAATTTTCGTATGCGTACATGTATCTTCCTCTTTTTTCATTTCGGATGTGAATATTCCGCATGAAAAACTACAAGACTGAGTGTTAATATAGCATAAATGCACAATTAAATTCGTGGACTGAGCATATTCAATGATTCATAGCGCTTCACGCTGTGACCTGCTCCCTATAATTGAGCCCGGTTCCAGAGTGAATCTGGATAGGATACGGACTGTTTATAGGAGGATTTGTTATGACGGGGAAACACTACACTGCGGAACAGGTATAGATTCAATTCATTTTTGCGTTCGTTTAGCACCCAACCATAAAATATGGGGCTGGCATAGATGTTCACAACATTTATGCCAGCCCCTAAAATATATAGGGCAGGATTAAACATGGCGACGCTTCATTTAATGGTTGGGCTTCCTTGCTCCGGAAAAACAACCCTCGCGCAAAAACTTGAACAGGAGCAATCGGCCCTTCGGCTGACGTCGGATGAATGGCAGATAAGCCTCTTCGGTCAAGATGCCGAGGAGCGGGAACACGACGCCAGGCACACGCTCATTGAGGCGATGCTTTGGAACGTCGCCAGCAGAGCGCTTGCCTTGGGAACGAACGTCATCCTCGATTTCGGTTTCTGGGCGCGGGAGGAGCGCGAAGACTATCGGTCGCGCGCGAAAACCCTTGGGGCCGGCAGCGAAGTGCATTTTCTGGATGTGCCGACCGAGGAGTTGATGCGGCGGCTTGCGATAAGAAACGCGCAGCCTTCGCCAACGAGTTTCATCATTCCCGAAGCCATGATGAAGCCGTGGATCGCGCTCTTTCAAAAACCAACGCCCGACGAGCTTGAGCGGCGGGATTAAATAAAGAGTGTCATCCCAGCGGAAGCTGGGATGACAGTGGGGGGCGTTGGGCCTAGGCCGAATTACTCCCTCTCCCGCCGGATGCGCTGGATGGCTTCCTCCAGGCTTTGCAGGAAGCGGGAGCGGTCTTGCTTGCTGAAGCTTTTGTTGTAACCGGCAATCTCCCCCGCCTCGCGCAGATAGCTGTGCAGCTCGCGCATGGCCAGCGCCTGGCCGATGCTCTCCGGGGTGAAGGGCTTGCCGTTCGGCCCCAGCACCGCGGCCTTCTTTTCCAGGGCGCGCTTGGCCAGGGGGATATCCGCCGTGATCACGATGTCGCCCTCGCCCGCGCGTCCGGCGATCCAGTTATCCGCGGCATCGGCCTCCATGCCGACCATGATCCGATGAATCTTCGGCCCCACGGCGGCGCGCAGACTGCCGTTGCTCACCATATACACCTCCAGCTTATGCCGCTCGGCAACGCGGATCACCTCCTCCTTCACGGGGCAAGCATCGGCATCGACGTAGATGTTCAGCATGGGTTGAAATGATCCTGCGAAAAAAAGCGGAGGGTTATTTTACATACAAATCAAGCCAGATACCATCAAGTATGCCGAACTGCCTTCGTGTTGATTCCTATAGAATATTGTTCCCGGCCGCCTGTGTGCTAAAACCTGGGTGAGGGATTTTCCATGTCACGGCGTCTAACCTGGTATGACACACACTCTGCCCCCAGACCTCGACACGCTTCTGCAACGCTATGCGCGGCAGGAACCGGACTTATCCGCCCTTCAGGGGCTGGAGTCCGCCGTATGGAACCGCATCCGCCGAGAGCCGCCCGCCAGGGAGCGCTTTGGCGCATGGCTTGCCGGGTTCCTGCCGCAACCCCGCCTGGGCTTCGTGGTGGGCGTCACAGCGGTGGCGCTGTATGCCTTTCTGGGGGCGGGCATTTCGCGGCCTGTCCCCTCCTATGCCGGCAACGGCCTGGCGATGGAGGTCTTCCATTATAATGCGCCCGCGCTTCCTTCCACCGCGTTGAGGAAATTATGAAGCAATCCGCCCTGTGGGTTTTGTTGATCGCGATCATTGCCGCGGGCGTGGGCGCGTCTTTCTGGC
>JAFLCR010000051.1 GCA_017302755.1 Alphaproteobacteria bacterium | reverse complement strand
GGCGCTGCTGCGCTTTCTAGCGCGTTGTCAGGGGGAAGGGATGCGGCTGGTGCGTGTCATCACCGGCAAGGGAAGAGGGGGAGAAGGCAAGCTTCGCCGCGCTGTGCTGGAATGGCTCAACCTGCCCGAGCTTCGGGGATTGGTGATCTCCTGCGCCCATGCGCCGGCCAGGCAGGGCGGAGAAGGTGCGCTTGACTTGATACTCAGACGGCGGCGCTAGTCGCCATTTTCCCCCATCGCCGATGCAGCCAGAACCATTGCTTCGGATCGCGCCGTATCCAGGATTCAAGCAGCGCGTTGATCTGTGCCGTGCCGTTGTAGATGTCCTTCTCGCGGTCGCCTGTTGCCGGAATTTCCAGGGGAGGGTGCACGTGAAGTGTAAACCGGCATCCCTTTGTCCGCTCCACCCATACCGGCAAGACCACGGCCTCGCGCCGCAGGGCGAAGGTCACCACTACCGGGCTGGTCATTGCATCATGGCCAAAAAACGGTACGGCGATGCCCTGATTCATTTTCTGATCCACCAGCATGCCGATATGCTTACCTTCTTTAAGAAACTGAAGGATTGCCATGCCAGTGCGGCGGCCTTTGGCAACCAGTCCGCCATGAGTGGCGCCTCGCATGCGCTGAACCAGCGCATCGACATAAGGATTGTTGGCGGGGCGGTATACAAGTTGCAGGGAAATGCCGTAATCCGCGGCGGTTTTAGGAATGATTTCCCAATTGGCAAAATGCCCGGAAATAAAAATACCCGGTTTGCCGCTGGCAAGAAACGCATCCACGATCTCTGTGCCTTCAACATGGATGCGCGTGCTCATTTCCCTGGTGTCGAGATGAGGAAACTCGGCGAATGTCCGCCCCAGATTGTCCCACATGGCGCGCACGATGCGGTCGCGCTCTTCTTTGGGCATCGCGGGAAAGGCGATCTGCAGATTGGTATCCGCGCGCCTGGTAAAAGGCAGCAGCGGCCCAAGCGTGCGGCCCAGCCAGCCGCCGATGGCGGAGGCTGCATCCAACGGCAGCAGACGCAGCGTTCCAAAAAGAAATCGCGTCAGCGCGTAAATGAAAAGGCGGCGGATCTTGCGTAACATGGGCCTGTCTTACAGCGTCGCCAGCAATTGGGCGAGCAGTTCCGGATTGTGCCACATGATCTCCACCTGCAGCGTGCGGATGCGCGCGCGGTAGAATTCGGGGATGCGGGTCAGGTCTTTTTCCGTGGTCACGAGCATGGCCTTATGGCGCGCCGCCTTTTCGGACAGGCTTTCCATGTCCGACGACGTGTAAGGATGATGATCGGCAAAGCTTACCCGCTCCACGATGCGCGCACCTACCTGCTCCAGGCTGGCGAAGAATTTTTCCGGCCTGCCGATGCCGGCGAAGGCAACCACGTCCCGGCCGGCGACGGATTCGGCGCTTGCCGGCACAGGTTCCAGGCTGGCCCACAGCACGGGAAGGTGCGAGGGGATGTGTTCCTTGAGGCCCGTCACATCCTCACCCACGATGATGACCGCGTGCGCGCGCGAAAACGCTTTTGCCGGAGGTTCGCGCAGCGGCCCGGCCGGAATCGTCTTGCCGTTGCCAAGCCCGTAGCCGCCGTCGATGACAAGAAAGGAAAACGTCTTGTGCAGCGTGGGATTTTGAAATCCGTCGTCCATGATCAGCATTTCCGCGCCGGCGGAAATGGCCACCTTGGCGGCGGCGATGCGGTTTTTCGCCACCCAGCATGGCGCTATGCGATGAAGAAGATAAGCTTCGTCGCCGATTTGGCCGATGGTCTGCAGGCCGGGGTTCACGAGCACCGGCCCGGCGAGTGTGCCGCCATAACCTTTGCTCAGGAAGTGCATCTTGATGCCAAGCCCTCGCAGATGCCTTCCCAGCGATAAGGCGATCGGCGTTTTGCCGGATCCGCCGGCCACGATATTGCCAATGCAGATGAGCGGTACCGGAAGAATGACGGGCTGAGTGAATTCCTCACGCAGCTGCGCGCCAACCTGATACAACCACGCCAGCGGAGAGAGAAGCGTGGAGATGAAAGATTCGCGGTGCCAGAAAGACGGAGCCTTCATGAGATCACCGTCCGCAACGCATCTGTGGCTTTCAAGGCCACGCCCTGATGCGTTTTGACAACTTGAAAAGCCGCGTCCGCCTGGCGCTTTGCCAGCGCCGTCTGCTCCATCCAGTGGCTCACGGTTTCGGCTAGTTCGGGCGCGTCGTGGATCACGGTGGCGGCTCCCTTGGAGGTAAGATCTTCCAATATTTGCGAAAAATTAAACGTATGCGGCCCCAAAAGCAAGGCGCAGTTGAGTAGGGCTGGCTCCAGCGGATTGTGTCCGCCCACTGGAACCAGCGAGCCGCCCAGAAAAACTATGGGTGAAAGCGTATAAAAAATGCCCACCTCTCCCAGCGTATCCGCCAGATAGCATGCCGCATCCTCCAACGGCAGCGAACCTTCGGAACGCCTGCTGAAAGGCGTATTTTTTTCCGTCAGCAAGGCGGCGATCTCCGCCCCGCGCGAAGGGTGGCGCGGAATGAGAATCATCAACGCCGCGGGATGCGTTTCACGGATACGCCGATGCGCTTCGATTATGAGTTGTTCTTCGCCCGGATGCGTGCTGGACGCGACCCATAGCGGCCTGTCACCCAATGCTTGGCGCAGGGCCGCGACCGCCGGTTCGTTGACGGGAGTTTCGGCGGCGTCGTATTTCAAATTACCTACGCAGGCGGCATGCCGGGCGCCCAGTGCCTGGAACCGCGCCAGGTCGCCGTCGCTTTGCGCCAGGATCACGCGGAACGCGGAAAGCAGCGTTGCAATCGTGTCCTGCATCCGTTTCCAGCGGCGGGCGCTCCTTTCCGATAATCTGCCGTTCACCAGCGCCAGTTTGACGCCGCGCTCACGGGCCATCATCACCATGTTCGGCCACAGCTCCGATTCAACCCAGATGCCGGTTTGCGGTTTCCAGCGATCAAGAAACCTGGATACGGCCTGCGGCGTATCCACCGGCGCGAAAGCGTGCGTCACGCCCGCAGGGAGGCGTTCCGCCATCAGCCTGGCCGAGGTGACGGTGCCGGTGGTGACCAGGAAGGAGTGCGAGGGATGCGCCGCCATCAGCGCCTGCAGCAGCGGAAGAATGGAAAGTGACTCTCCGACGCTGGCGGCATGAATCCAGATGCGTTTGTTTGGGGCTTCCTGCTCCGCGCCGCTTCGCAATGAAGCGCCGCCGTGCGCGGCGGGCTCACGGCTGCCTTTTGTTCCATTTTGCGGCGGTGATGAATGGCCGAGCCGCTCCCGCCAGCGCACGGGATCCTCTTTGCCCTTGCGCAGGCGGCAGCGAAGGTGCAGCGCCATCAGCGGATGAAGCAAAAAGGTCAAGGTCCGGTAGAGCGCAAGCATCACGAGCCCTCCAGAAACGCGACCAGGCCTTCGCGCACATAGGAGGCAAGGGTTTTGTGATATTCCGAGAGCACCAGTTTTCGTGAGGCGGCATCCATCCACCAGCCATCTTTTTTGAAATGCTCGGGTGCCACGGGGTGGGGAACGATCCGGATATTGGAAAACTGCCGGTGAAATTCCAGAAGCGCCCGAGGCATGTGATAATTGGCCGTCACCAGGCGCAGGCTTTCATCCTCGTTGTCGCGCACCCATATCGCCGCTTCGACGGCATTGCCGAACGTATCCAGCGCCTCGCGGCCGAGAGTGATTTTTTCTTCGAGCGCTTCAAAGGAAGGCCCGCGCAGCAGATCGTCGATCGGCGTGTTTTCGTGCACGCCGGAAATGAGCAGATGCTCGGCCAGTCCGCGTTTCAGCAGAAGCAGACCTTCGTCGATGCGCTTGCTGCCGCCAGTCAGCACTACGATTGCGTCGGTGCGTTCCAAGGGTGAGTCGTCGGGCAGCGGATCGGGAATTTTCACCGCGAACAGAAACAGCCCCGTTGCCCAGATCAAGACAAGCGCGAGCAGGAAAAGGCCTAAGGCCTTCAGCAGCGATGAGAAACGGCTTAACATGCAGAAAGACTACAGGCTGCAAGCTGGAAGAAAAGCCTTAATCGCCAAAAAGGCGCGTGACGGCGGCGTTCAGGTCTGTGTCGATAAAAAACGGCTCGGCAGCGGAAAGGGACTCCTTAGCAAGCGTAGCTTCTCCCTTGCCCGTTCGCACCAGGATTCGCGGCATGCCGAGCGACGCGGCGGCCATCAAATCCCCCAAAGAATCCCCAACCATTACGCTTTCGGAGGCGGAAACGCCAAATTCATTCAAAGCCTCTCGGAGCATTCCGGATCCTGGCTTGCGGCGCGGCGTGGGACGGTCCGGATGGTCGGTGGCGGCGTAGATCGCATCCAGAACGGCCCCTTGCGCACCGAGAAGGCTGTGCAGATGCGCGTGAATTTCCTCAAGCTGCTCTTCGGTGATGATGCCCCTTCCCACTACGGACTGATTCGTGACCAGCGCCACGCGGAGGCCGCGGTGATTGGCCAGCGCGATAGCCTCCGCCGCTTTGGGAATCAATTCGAGCTGGTGAGGCTGGGTGATAAAACCTTCGCGCTCGATCGTTACCGTGCCGTCGCGGTCAAGCAGCAGCAGGCGCGGTTTCATGCGGCCAGAAGCCTTTGAACCGTCAACCGCGCCGCGACTAGCGCCGTCAGGCAGGACGCCATGCCCAGCACGAGCAGCGCCACCACGCTTTCGGTGGTGAAATCAAAGCGCGGCAGAAGCGGTGACTCGATCGAGGAGAAGCCGTAGCCCAGAAGAACCAGCGTGCCTGTGGCAGCCAGAAGCCCGAATGCACAGCCGCGCGCCGACAGCCTAAGCATATGCTGCTGAAACTGTCTGGTGATGTATTCCTTCGTTGCGCCGATATCGTACAGCACGTCTAAAGTTTCCTTGTGAATGCGCAATGAAGCCTGTGTCAGGCAGGCAATGACCGCGATGGCGGCGAGGCAGGTGAGCCCCAGCAGAAACCAAGAAAATGCCTTCAGGGTCGAGGTAAGCCCCCCCAGCTTCTGTGCCCATTGGTCGCCGCCGGTCACGGTGGCGTCGGGAAGCGTGCGTGCGAGCATGCCCTTCAGATGCGTTCTGAGCGCTCCGGCTTCGCCAGACACCTTGATTTCGACTACCACGGGCAGCGGCAGGCTTCCGGTGGCCTGGCCCTGGCCGAGCCAGGGCGAAAGAAGTTCGCGTAACCGCGCTTCAGGAATCTGCCCCACCTCGGAGACGCCAGGGAAGGCGCGGGCAGACTGAGTGATCTTCTGGATGGCGGTGTCGCGGCCTTCGGCGCGGCCGGGGATCTGCACCAGTACCGTGCCGCCGGTATCGCGCTCCAGCGCCGTCAGCCCCACATTGAAAGAAAGCGCCAGATGAAGGAAGATGGCCGCGACATACACCAGGAACGCCACGATCCACGGCAGAAAGCGCCGGGCATTATCCTGGTGAAAAGGAATATCCGGGTTGAATGCGGCAATGGAAGAGAAGAAACGCACCATCTGGCTCCTCGGCGGGCCGACCGCCAGCGGCAAGTCGGCGCTGGCCCTTCTTCTAGCCGAAAGGACGGGCGCTGTCATCATCAATGCCGACAGCCAGCAGGTCTATGCGCCGCTGCGCATTCTTACCGCCCGTCCGTCGATGGAGGAGGAGGCCCGCGCCGAGCACCGGCTTTACGGCGTGCTGCCCGGGCTGGAGGCCTGCTCCGCCGGCAAGTGGCTGGAGCTGGTGAAGCGGGAGATCGACGCCGCACACGCTCGGGGAAGGCCTGCGCTGGTGGTGGGCGGCACCGGCCTGTATCTGCGGGTGTTGCGTGAGGGCATCGCCCCCATTCCTGACATTGACCCGCAAGTGCGGCAGGGCATCTCGGCGGAGTACGACGGCCAGGGCGAGGCTGTTTTCCGCCAGGCGTTGAAAGCGGCGGATCCGGATTGGGAGGCGCGGATCAAGCCCGGCGACCGCCAGCGGCTCATCCGCGGCATGGAGGTCTGGCGGGGCACGGGTCGCGCCCTTTCTTCCTGGCAACAGGAAGTTGTCATTCCCCCCTATCCGCCGGATACGATCCTTGCCCTTCAGGTGGCTGTGGAACGTGAACGGCTTTACCGAAACTGTGACGCGCGCGTCGCCCGCATGTTCGAGGCTGGTGCCGTGGAAGAGGTGCGCGCGCTTTCCCTTCCGCCGGAAGCGGCGGTGCGCAAGGTCATCGGCGTGCCGCAGATTTCCGCCATGCTGGCGGGGGCCGTCACCCGCGACGAAGCGCTGTATGACATCCGGCTCCAAACCAGGCATTATGCAAAACGGCAAATGACATGGTTCCGGAATCAATACCGCGATGCTGCCACCATTACCCGCATTGAAGATGCAATGGAGCGCCTTCATGGATAAACCTGCCTTGCGCGCGCGCATGAAAATAAAACGCCGGGAGCTTGCCTCTGCGTTCAGCCCAGGTCAGGAGGCTGCGTTTACGGAACGCATGGTAAAAGAAATCCATGCCCGTCCGTCTGGCATCGTGGCGGGGTACGCGGCATTCCGCGACGAAATCCCCGTCTGGCATGCGCTGGAGGCGCTTTACAGCGCGGGGTGGAAACTAGCGCTTCCCTGTACACGGCGCGACGAACCCCTCACTTTCCGCTCCTGGAAACCGGGTGCGCCGCTGGTGAAAGCGCTTCACGGCATTTCGGAGCCGATGCCCGACAGCGAGGCGGTGCAACCGGACGTCATCATTGTGCCGTTGCTGGCTTTTGACCGCACCGGCCACCGTTTGGGCTATGGCGGCGGTCATTACGATCGCACGCTGGCGATGATGTCAGGAAAAGCCTTTGTGATCGGCGCGGCCTATGCCGGCCAGGAAGTGGAAGCCCTGCCCGTGGAGCCGACGGATTGCCGCATGGACGCGGTCATCACCGAGCGTCAGGCGCTTTTCTTCGTGTAACGCCAGATAAAGGCGGGCGGAATGTTGCGCCAGATGCGGCGTACCCTGCGTCCGGTGAGGCTGAATCCGTGCAGAAGCCGTTTTGGCACCGGCGACAGCAATCCGTAAGTATACTGGATATAAATGCTGTCCGGCCCGAGCACCGAAGCCACCTGCTCCACGACATTGCGCTGTACCTGCGCCGGCAGCGACAACAGCGGCAGGCTGGAAACCACGGCGTTGATTTCATGGATATGCTGCTGCCGCAGGATCTGGGTAAGTTTCTGCGCGTCCTGCTGCAAGATTTGCGTATCCGGAAATTTTTCCTGAAGCAGGTCGAAGAATGCCTGGTTGCGTTCAATCACCAGCAGCCGGTCGCGCGGGATACCTGCCTTGATGAGGGCGCTGGTCACCACGCCGGTGCCTGCGCCGAGTTCGATGATATAACCAGGGCGGTTCACATCCACCTGCTCGGCCATGGCGCGGGCAAGGCTTTCGCCGCTGGGCACGGGTGAGCCGGTTCTAAGAGGTGCGCGAAGCCAGGCGATGAAAAACGCAGGGCCGTGGGCGTGCCGCAGATAATGCCGGACCATAGAATTCCTTCACAAATTCTGCGGGAAGTTAGAGGAATGCAGGGAAAAGGGCAATTACTCTTCCGCGAGCAGCCCCAGCTGCGCCATGAGAGGCACGGGCGGGGTGAGGCCAAGATGCCGGAAAGCCGAGGGAGTCAGGGTTCTTCCGCGAGGGGTACGCTGCAGGAATCCCAGCTGCATCAAATAAGGTTCGATGGTGTCCTCGAGCGTGTCCCGCTGCTCGGAAAGTGCCGCGGCAAGGGTTTCCACCCCCACCGGCCCTCCGGAAAAATGCTCGGCGATGAAGCCCAAGTAGCGAATATCCGCGGAGTCGAGGCCGAGCTGATCAATTTCTAATCTTGTCAAAGCCTTATCGGCAATGGACGCCTCAATGGAGGTTTTTTTCGCATGCTCGGCAAAATCCCGTACCCGCTTGAGCAGCCGCACGGCAATGCGGGGCGTGCCCCGCGCCCTGCGGGCGATCTCGGTGGCGCCTTCCGGCGTTATGGCGATGCCCAGCAGTTTCGCGCCGCGCGTAATGACGGTTTCCAGCTCGCCGATCTCGTAGAAATGGAGCCTGACGGGAATGCCGAAGCGATCGCGCAGCGGATTGGAGATCAGGCCGAGGCGCGTTGTGGCGCCCACCAGCGTGAAGGGCGGCAGATCGATGCGGATCGTGCGCGCCGCCGGGCCTTCGCCGATGATGAGGTCGAGCTTGAAATCCTCAATCGCGGGGTAAAGCACTTCTTCCACCGTGGACTGGAGCCGGTGGATTTCATCGATGAACAGCACGTCGCGCGGTTGCAGGCTGGTCAATATCGCCGCGAGATCGCCAGCCTTGGTCAGGATTGGCCCGGAAGTTGCCCGAAACCCCACTCCAAGCTCACGCGCCACGATTTGCGCCAGCGTGGTCTTGCCTAGGCCCGGAGGGCCGTGAAACAGCACATGATCCAGCGCCTCTTTGCGCGCCCTTGCCGCGCCGATGAATACATCGAGATTTTCCTTTGCCTGCCTCTGGCCAATGAAATCCGCAAGGTTTTGCGGCCGAAGCGTAGATTCCGCGACGTCTTCCGCCTGCTGGGCGGGTGTGGAAAGTGTCATGCTGTTGCCATCTCTTTCAGCGCGTGGCGCAGAATGGATTCGGTGGATGCTTTCTCGCCGAGCATCGCTGCCGCACGCGCCGCAGCGGAGAGCGCTTCCGTACGCCCGTATCCCAGATTGGCGAGCGCGGAGGCCGCTTCCTGCACACTATCAGCTCCCACCACTGCCACATTGCGCTGGGGCGGCAGGCTCATTGCGGAAGTGGAGAAAGCCGGAGCCTTATCCTTAAGCTCCGTCACCAGGCGCGCCGCAAGCTTCGGCCCAACGCCGTTGGCGCGTGAGAGCAGGGTTTTGTCCTGAGCGGCGATGGCCTGGCTCAGCTCCAGGGGCGAAAGCGCGGAGAGAATGGCAAGCCCCACCTTGGCGCCCACCCCTTGAACCGTGGTGAGAATGCGAAACCAAGAACGTTCCTCAGGCGAGGCAAACCCGTAAAGGTGGATATGGTCTTCTCGGACATGGGTTTCGATGAAAAGCTGTGCTGCAGTGCCAGGCTCAAGCATAGCCAAGGTGCGGCTGGAGCAGTAGGCGATATAGCCGACCCCTCCCACATCCAGAAGGGCATGGTCATCGCCTGTTTCTTCAACAATTCCCTTAAGTTTCCCTATCATTTTTCCCCCCATCTTATGATTTAGCAGATTTTTTTCTTGAAAACAGTGTCAAAAAAAGTAAATATTTATTAATTTTATATACCAAATATTAACGACTATTTTAATAAAATGACAATCTACATGACAGGTATGTTACAAGCTTTTATCTAAAAAGCAGCGGACGAAGCTGTCCCTCCATAAAATTTAGTAATCGAGTTTCTAACAAGAGGTTTTTTTATGACGTCTGAGCCCAACGATTTTCCTTCGGATACTGTCATCGGCGGCAGTGGTAATGACACTCTGGATGGGGGTGATGGTAACGATTCGGTAAACGGTCAGGGAGGAAATGACAGCCTGAATGGCCAGGGCGGCGACGATACCGTGAATGGCGGCGCAGGCAATGATACCCTCATAGGGAACCAAGGACACGATTCCATGACCGGCAGCACGCAGAACGATGTGCTGGACGGAGGAAACGGGGATGACACCATCTTCGGAAATGCCGGGGATGATTCGCTCCTGGGCGGCATGGGCAACGACCTGCTGACACCGGGATCGGGTAATGACACATTGGTGGGAGGCGAGGGTGACGATCTCTATGCTTTCGCTACCGGTGACGGTTCCGTGAATATCGTGATCGACGATGCCATCGGCGACAACCGTATCTCCATCGACGGTGTGCTAGTGGCCGGCACGGCGGCTCTGATTGCCGAGAACGCCTATGACCTGAATGTGAGCGGCACGCTGTTCCATCTTCAGCTTTCCGGCAGCGACCTCACCATTACGGTTGATGGCAATGCCAGTGAGCAATGGACTCTGACCAATTTTGAAAGCGGCGCGTTCGGCATTCTTCTGGAAGAACCGGTGGTGGTTCCCGACACTCTGGAAGGCACGGCAGACGCAGACACGATCGCCGGCACGGAAAATGACGACACCATCTTCGGCCACGGTGGCGATGATTCCCTTGTTGGCGGCGCAAGCAACGATGTTATTGCCGGCGGTGCGGGCAATGACACGGTTGAGGGAGGCGATGGCGACGACACGTATCAATTCGCCACGGGCGACGGCTCGGACGTGATTGTCGACACAGACGGCACGATCCTGGTTGACGGCGTTGCGCTCACCGGCGAAGCGGCGTTCGTAGATACCGGAATCTACGCGCTCACCGTGGGCAGCGCGTTGTTCCACCTTCAGGTTTCCGGCAACGACCTCGTTATCACGCAGGACGGCAATGCCACGGATCAGTGGACGCTTTCCAATTTCACCAGCGGCACGTTCGGCATCACCTTCGGTGAGCCGGATACGCTGGAAGGCACGGAGAACGCGGATACGATTTCCGGCCGTGACATCAACGACACTATCTTCGGCCATGGCGGCAATGACTCGCTGCATGACGGGGCGGGCAATGACATCTTTGCCGGTGGCACGGGCAACGATACGCTGGCTGGCGGCGAAGGCGATGACGTCTACCTCTTCGTCACGGGTGACGGCGCTTCTGTCGTTAGCGATACGGACGGCACGATCCTGATCGACAACGCGGCGATCACAGGCGAAGCATCCTTTGTGAATACGGGTGTCTACGCGCTCACTGTGGGAAGCACGTTGTTCCATCTTCAGCTTTCCGGCAGCGACCTCGTCATTACGCAGGACGGCAATGCCGCGGATCAGTGGACGCTTTCCAACTTCACCAGCGGCACGTTCGGTATCACTCTTGCCGCGCCTGACACGCTGGAAGGCACGGAAAACGCGGATACGATTTCCGGCCGTGACATCAACGACACCATCTTCGGCCATGGCGGCGATGACTCGCTGTCCGACGGGGCAGGCAATGACGTGTTTGCGGGTGGCACAGGCAACGACACATTGACCGGCGGCGAAGGCGATGACACCTATCTCTTTGTCACGGGCGACGGAGCGGATGTCGTTAGCGATACTTCCGGCAACAATCAGCTTCGCATCAATGATATTGTTCTGGCGGGCGAAGCAGCCTATGTCGCAGCGGGTATGTATCTGCTGACTATCGGCGAAACGGTGTTTCATCTGCAGCAAAACGGCGCTGACTTGACCGTTTCGCTCGGAAGCGATCAATGGACGCTGCAAAGCTTTGCCAGCGGTGCTTTTGGCGTCGTGCTGGGTGCGCCGCCGGTTGAATTCCCGGAAACGTTGGTAGGTACGCAGGCTTCGGACACGCTGGAAGGCGGAAGCTTCGATGATCTCATCCGCGGCCTCGGCGGCGATGACAGCCTGGAAGGTTCCGGTGGAAACGATACGGTTCACGGCGCCAAGGGCAATGATACGGTCAGCGGCGGCAACGGCGATGACCTGTTATATTCCGGCCGCGGCGACGATATGATTTACGGCAGCGAGGGCAATGACAGCCTCTTTGGCCGGCTTGAGAACGATACGCTGGAAGGCAACAACGGCAACGACCTGCTGGTTGGCGGCGTTGGTTACGACGCGCTGCACGGCGGCACTGGCAACGACATTCTTGCTGGTTACCATGGCAACGACAACCTGTTCGGAGGCGAGGGTGACGATAGCCTCTCCGGCGGCCAATCAGCTGATACGCTGAACGGCGAGGCCGGTCAGGACAGCTTGGAGGGCAATGGCGGCGCAGATTTTCTCTTTGGCGGTGCTGGTAACGATACGCTCGTCGGCGGCAACGGCGACGACACGGTTGACGGCGGCGAGGAGCATGACGTGTTGACCGGCGGCGCGGGCAAGGACATGCTGCTCGGTGGCCTTGGCGACGACCTGCTTTCCGGCGGCAACGCAACGGACACGCTCGACGGCGGTCAGTCCTCGGACACGCTGCTTGGCGGCGAGGCTGCGGATCTCCTGCTTGGCGGCCAGGGAGCGGATTCGCTTCTCGGTGACGCAGGACTCGACACGCTCACCGGCGGTGCGGGGGATGATGTGCTTACCGGCGGTGCGGGCAAGGATCGGTTCGTGTGGTCCGATCTCTCCGACGGTCATGACATCGTGACGGACTTCCATCGCGGCCAGGATAAGCTCGAC
>JAFLCR010000050.1 GCA_017302755.1 Alphaproteobacteria bacterium | reverse complement strand
GGAACACGCGGCGCGACACGGGACGGTCGTTTGGCACGGCCTTTTCCTTCACCGTGCCGGTGATGCGGTGGTTGCCGTGGTAGTAGTGGTTGCGGATGCCGAGCAGTTTCGTGAAGCCGCGCGGGTTGTAGTGCGTGGCCTGCGCGGTGGTCAGGTCGAGAATGCGGTGGCCGAGCCGTGGTGCGTAGCCGATGGCGGCGAATGGCGGCAGTGGTTCCAATGCGCTGGGCGTGCCTGCCGATCCGAAAATGGTGCTGCCCGCGGAGGTGGATGTGGTGGAAGAGATCGTGAAGTGGGGGGAAGAGAGGATGGCTTATCTGGCGCGGGTGGGGATTCCGGCGGAGCGCGTGATCTTCGATCCCGGCGTGGGGATTGGGAAGACGGCGGCGCAGTCGCGCGTGATCATTGAGAAGGCGGAGGCGTTTCGGGCGCTCGGCGTGCCGGTGATGATCGGGCATTCGCGCAAGTCTTGGCTCGCGGAGGCGCATGCGACGCCTAAGGAACGCGATCAGGCGACGCTGGAGGCGTCGTTGCGGCTGCGCGCGAAGGGGGTCGATTATCTGCGGGTGCACAATGTCGCGCTGCATGCGCGCGCTTTCGCGGTAGCGCCATGAGCGAGATGGACGCGCTGCTCGACAGGCTGTTTAACGCCCTGCCGAAGAAAATCGATCTCTCGCTCGATAGGTTGCCCAGGCTGCTTGCGGCGCTTGGGAACCCGGAGCGGAAATTGCCGCCGGTCGTGCATGTGGCGGGGACTAACGGGAAAGGGTCGCTGATCGCTTATCTGCGCGCGATAGTCGAGGCGGCGGGGTATAAGGCGCATGTGTATACGTCGCCGCATCTGGTGCGGTTCCATGAGCGCATCGTGGTCGCGGGGGAGGAAATCGGTGATGCGTATCTCGTCAATTGTTTGAAGCGCGTCCTCGGGTGCTGGGGGGAAAGCGAGGCTAGCTTCTTTGAAAGCACTACCGCCGCCGCGTTTCTGGCGTTTGCCGAAACACCCGCTGATGTCGTGCTGCTCGAAACCGGCATGGGCGGGAGGCTCGATGCGACCAATGTCATCGAGAAGCCGTTGCTCACCGCCATTACGCCGGTGGCGCTCGATCATCAGGAGTTTCTTGGGGATACGCTCGCCGCCATCGCCGGGGAGAAGGCGGGGATTTTGAAAACGAACGTGACCTGCGTCGTCGGGCCGCAGGAGGAGGAAGCGTTGCGCGCGTTGAAGCAAAAAGCGGCAGAGAAAAACGCGATGCTCTTTATTCACGGCGAGGACTGGCGGTTGGAAAACGGGCACTACCGGTCGGCGCTTTGGGATTTCGTGTTGCCGCAGCCGGCGCTGGCGGGCGGGCATCAGTTGCGGAATGCCGCGACCGCCGTCGCCTGCGTGGAGAAGATGCAGGGGTTCGTGATTTCTGAAGAGGCGATTCGCCAAGGCATTGGCGCGGCGCGGTGGCGGGCGCGGTTGCAGAGGCTTGAAAGCGCGGCGTTGCTCCATTTGCTGCCCAAAGGGTCGGAAGTGTTTTTGGACGGGGGGCATAATCCGCAAGGGGGCGCGGCGGTGGCGGCGCATTTCGCGGGGAGGCGCATTCAGTTGGTGTGCGGGATGTTGGAGGGCAAGGACGCGGAAGGGTTTTTGCGGTGTTTTGCGGAAATCACGGAGCGGTTTTATGCGGTGCTGGTGCCGGACCCCAAAGGAAAAGCGCCGGCGTTGCTGGCGGAAACGGCGCGGCGGGCGGGGATCGGCGAGACCAGGCAGGCGGGGTCGGTAGCGGAGGCGTTCAAGGAAATGGGGGAGCGGGCGGAGGGGCCGGTGACGGTGCTGATCGCCGGGTCGCTTTATCTCGCGGGGGCGGTATTGGCGGAATTTGGCGGGTGATTATTGCCGCCGCATGATTTCTCAGGGCCAGGCTTCTTAAGGCAATCCCTTGGAAACGCTGGATCCCGGCCTGCGCCGGGATGACAGAATCAAAACCCGATTTTACAGTCCGATTTTACGTTTCATCAACGATTTCGGTCAAAGATGGGAATAGCTGGGGAATTTTTCCATGAACGCCGCCACACGCCGCATCACCGAACGACTCACCTCCTATTGGGAGGAAGCGCGCAAAGGCCGCCCATGCCCCGCGGAAACCGACATCGACCCCAATGATCTCGAAGACGTGTGGGATGCCTGCTTCCTGGTGCAGATCAAGGAGAAACCAAATAAGAAGCACACCTTCTTCTATAACTATCTCGGCTCCGACCTGCTCGAAGCGTATGGCGACGACCTCACCGGCAAGGAAATTTACGCTGAATTGCTCGATTACAGCACCGACAACATCGCCCAGGATTTCGAAAACGTCGCCGTCTCCGGCCAACCCATGGTGAAGGAATCGGAATTCCGCAACCGCAGGGGGCTGCTTATCCGCTACCGCTTCTGCGTGCTGCCGCTCACCAACGCCGTGGATAAGATCGCCTACCTGTTCGGCGGCATGAAATGGAAAGCATTCTGATGGAAAAAGGCGATTTCAATCCGGCCTACGCCCCGCAAGCCACCCCGCTCAAGGAGTTCACCCCCCTCGCCATGCCCCGCCGCACCTGGGCCGAGGATCGTCAACTCCATAAAGTTTATCGTGTATTTTCAGCATCCGGCGAGGTAGCGGTCGTGGAAGCCGACACCGCGACCGACGCCATCCAGAAAAGCGGGCTTGAAACCCCTGTGAAAGTCGTTAAGGGCCGGTTCAGCATGGAAAATATCCTGGCACCTGGAACCTTGAAGGAAACCTCAGAAACCGTGCTGACCCGGGTCGATCTGCCCCATTGACACGAAGGGGTCACGTTACCGTCAAAAAAACGTCACCAAACCCCGGTTTTTTCATCTTTTTTAAACACTCAGGTCATAATAAATTCAAACTAGTCTTGTTGAAAATCGACAAGCTTGTTGCTAAGCTGAATTCAATGGTGAATACTTCATCCATCATTAACTTAACAAAATTACTATCTCTGCAACCTAAGGAGAACGACTATGAAAAAGCTTACTAACCTTTGGAAGGACGAATCCGGCGCCACTGCGATCGAATACGGCCTCATCGCCGCGCTCGTGGGCGTGGTGCTCATCCTGGCCCTGCGCATCCTGGGTTCAGAACTCTCCAAGACCTTCAACTCCGTCAGCTCCGAGCTGAGCACCGCCCGTTCCGGCGTGACCGCTCCGTAATACGGACAAGTCTTAAAGAAAAGCCCCTCCTTTCGGAGGGGCTTTTTTTATGTCCGCACGTCTCCAAAAAGCTCCAGATAATGGCGCATCTCCTCCGGGTCGAGGGGGTAGTTGATGCCGTCCTTCGCGTTCAGCACCCGGCTGTGATGGATTTTGGCAATGCGCATCTGCACCTGAATGCACTGGCGCATGGTGAGGCCCGCCTTCCAGCACAGCGCCGTCACCGCCGCCGGGCTTTGGGAAGCCATGATCCCCGCCACCGCGTCCCGCGAGAGGGCGGAAAGCAGGCTCAGGCCCGCGACCGTGAATTCCTCGTCCTTGGTGTCGATGGCTTCGGCAACCACTTCCGCCGTCAGCTCGTTGCGCGAGAAGAGCTCGCTGGTGGCGAGGTCGGCTTTCTTCTCGCGGTCGAGCTTCTCGCTGCGCAGACGCTCGGAAACGATCTGCCCAAGGCGGCCGGCGGTTTCGGTATCCAGCGACTGGTCTTTCTGAATGTCGCGGATTAATGCCATCGACACGAAGCCGGCGATGCGGCTGATCATGCGCTGGGTCAGCTCGTGGCGGCGCACCAGCGAGGGATGCCAGAGATCCTGCTGCGGGGCTTTGTCGATCACCGCGTTCAAACCGAATTCGTCGATCTCCGCTGACTGGTTGGCCAGCAACGCGCCGATCGCCTCCCTGTTTTCGCTTTCGATGATCGCCGTGGACAGCCGCGCCGAAAGCTTCGGGCGGCGGGCGATGGCCAGCGCCACTTCGGGCAGGTCGCTGGTCGCCACGATTTCCAGCAGGTCGTTGTCGCTGAGCAGCGGCGAATATTCCAGGACGACGGAGGAAATGTCGGGATCCTTATCCCAGGCAAGGCGCTGGATGATCTGCGGTGGCACTTTCGCGCTGCTTTTCAGTTCCTCGGCCAGGATGCGGCGGACTTTCGTCAGCAGGTCGCGGGAGAGGATGTCGAGGATCATGAAGATGTAATTCAGCAGATCCTGCTTCGCCTCCTCGGAAATCTCCGGAAGCAGCCGCGTGATTTTGCGGGCGACGGCCAGCTTGATCTCGGCGTAGGGATCATCGGCTTCGGCAATGGTATCGTCGACGGGCAGCGTCATCTTCACGTCGCCGCGCCCGTCCTTGAGCACCACTTCCTCGCCCTGGATGCGGATAAGCGGCGACAGCTCGGCGCCGAACTGCTCGTAGTCGAGCACCAGCACGTCCTTCACCTCGGGGATCTCGGGAATATCCCCCGGCGGCTTGCCGAATAGGTTTTTCAGGGTGTTGCGAAGCGTGGTGAACAAGCTCATGGGCGTGCGTGTTTCAAGCGGGAGCCCCATCATACTCACGCCGAGGAAGCTGTCATGAGTTTTCCTCTGATCCCCTTGCCTTTGGGCGGCATTCTGGCATAACAGGCGGAACAAAAAGAGGACGTCATGGAACATTCCCTGGCAATGTGGGCCGGGTTCATCACCGCCGTGCTGGTCATGCTCGCCGTGGATCTCGGCGTGTTCAACCGCAAACTGCACGCGGTGAGCTTCAAGGAATCACTGGTTTGGAGCATCATCTGGGTGGCGGTGTCGATGGGTTTCGCCGGGGCGCTTTATGTGCACGAAGGCGCCAAGCCAGCCACGGAATTCATCACGGGCTACCTGATCGAGAAGTCGCTCAGCGCGGACAATATCTTCGTCTTCGTAATGATTTTCTCTTATTTTTCCGTGCCGCCGCTTTATCAGCACCGGGTGCTGTTCTGGGGCATCATCGGCGCGCTGGTGCTGAGAGGCATCATGATTGCGATGGGCGCGGCGCTGCTCGCGGCCTTCTCATGGGTGATCTATCTTTTTGGCGGCTTCCTCATTCTGACCGGCCTCAAGATGGCGTTCGCCAAGACCGACGACGTGGACCCCGCGAAAAGCCCGATCATGCGGCTTTTCCGCAAGTTCATGCCGGTGACGGCGGAATTCCACGGCACGAAATTCTTCGTGAACATCGACGGCAAGCGCTGGGCCACCCCCCTCTTCCTGGTGATCGTGACGGTCGGCACCACGGATTTCCTATTCGCGCTCGATTCCATCCCCGCCATCTTCGCGGTGACGCTCGACCCGTTTATTGTGTTCACGGCCAATGTCTTCGCGGTGCTGGGCCTGCGCTCGATGTATTTCATGCTGGCGGGGGTGGTGGAAAAGTTCCACTACCTGAAGGTTGCGCTCTCGGCTATCCTGGTGTTCGTGGGCATCAAGATGTGCCTCATTCACACGCCTTACAAAATCGAAACGTCGCATTCGCTGATGGTGGTGGGCGCGACGCTGGTGCTCGCGATTATCGCGTCGATCATCCGGGATAAGAGGATGACGAAAAAAGAGGCTTAAGCCTCTTCCAGCACGCTGCGGGCAGCTTCGCGAATGTTTTCGAGAATTTCCTGGTCATCGCCCAGAAGCCGCATCTCATGGCCGACGAAATGCACGCGCGACGGCAGCAGCGCTTCCAGCTTGCGGCGCGCCTCTTCGTAATCCACGTTCTGCGGAAGCTCCAGGGAGATGTATTTGTTGTAGCGCTGCAGCGACTTGCCGCCCTGGGGAACAAACTCCTCATAGGGGTTGCCGGGGGCGATCACGTTGAAGCCGAGCTTATCCGCCTTGGCATCGATGCCGGTTTTTGAAAACAGCGTGTTGATGCTGCCGCGGATCTGCGCGAAGACGTTGGTAGTGTCCATGGTTCTCCTCATGAGTCGAAACGTTTGGGCATGCTACCTGCTCACCTGGATAGATTATACCGCAGGCGAAATTACTTGGTAGTTAAGGTTGTATCACAAAATTTTCATAATGAATTCACTTGCTTAACCTGGGAGAGAAAGTTATATGCTCGTCCTCCAACCCCGCACCTGTTTCCATCCATGCAAAAATCCGCGTTAAAGCAACCTTTTAGCGTCTACGACCATTCCCTGCAGATTGCCGACAGCCAGCGCCTGGACGCCCTCTACCAGAAGCTCGCCGGCGAAACGGCCAGCTTCGTCGGTTATCCCTGCAATGTGCGTTTCGATTACAGCGAGCTGTACCGCTTCCTCGGCTTTTCGGTGAACAATCTCGGCGACCCGTTCGCCACCAGCAATTTCCGTATCAATACCCACGAATTCGAGCGCGAGGTGCTGGAGCGGTTCGCCGAATTTTTCCGCGCGCCGAAAGACCAGTTCTGGGGCTACGTGACCAACGGCGGCACCGAAGGCAACATGTACGGTCTCTACCTCGCCCGCGAGCTGCACCCGCAGGGCATCGTCTACTATTCCGAGGATACGCATTACAGCGTCGCGAAGATCATCCACGTGCTCGGCGTGCGTTCGATCATGATCCGCAGCCGCGAGAACGGCGAGATGGACACCGACGATCTGCGCGAAACCATACGCATTCACCGCGACGCGCCGCCGATCGTCTTCGCCAATATCGGCACGACGATGAAGGGCGCGGTGGACAACATCGCCGAGATCAAGAAGCTGATGCGCGAGCTGGCGGTGCCTCAATATTACCTGCACAGCGACGCGGCGCTTTCAGGCATGATCCTGCCTTTCGTGGACAAGCCACAGCCCTTTGACTTCGCCGACGGGGTGGACAGCATCTCGGTGAGCGGGCACAAGCTGATTGGCTCGCCGGTTCCCTGCGGCGTGGTGATCGCCAAGAAGAACAACGTGCAGCGCATCGGCCGTGCCATCGAATATGTCGGCGCCATGGACACCACCATCAACGGCTCGCGCAACGGCATCGCCCCGCTCTTTCTATGGTACGCGCTGAAGCGGCTGGGGCGCGAGGGCGTGAAAGCCATCGTCGACGAAAGCCTGGCGCTTGCCGAATACGCCATCGAGGCCTTTGGGAAAAAAGGCATTCCGGCGTGGAGGAATGAAAATTCCATCACCGTCGTCTTCCCGAGGCCGAAGGAAGAGGTTATGAAGAAATGGCAGATCGCGCCTTACCGCGAGATCGCGCACATCATCACGCTGCCGCATGTGACCAGGGAAGTCATCGACCGGCTGGCTGAGGAGATTGCCCAACCATGACAGGAGGCTTCATGAAAAACATCACCATCATCGGCGACAACCGCCCCGGCCTGCTCGCCGACATCGCAGACCTGCTGGCAAACGCGGGCATCAACATCGAATCCATGGACGCGGAAACCGCCGGGCAGATGGGGGTGGTGTCGCTCACGGCCAGCGATTACGACCTTGCCATGGAACGCCTGCGCGACGCCGACTACCAGGTGCTCTCCGAAGACGCGATGGTGCTGAAGCTCGAGGACAAGCCCGGCGCCCTCGCCCGCGTGGCCGCGAAGTTCAAGGAGAAGAACGTCGACATCCGCTCCATGCGCCTGCTGAAGCGTGAAGGGGACCACTGCCTGGTGTCGCTGGTGGCCGAGAAAACACCGCAAGTGATGGAACTGGTTAAAGACAGCCTGGTCGCTTAGTGAATCCCGGTTCCCAGCCCGTCATCCCGGCGAAGGCCGGGACCCAGGGTTATCATGGCAGTGCCCCGGAAACCCTGGGTCCCGGCCTTCGCCGGGATGACGGAATACGCATTGCCGCACCGGCGGCGCATTATCCATACCTGACCGTTCTGCGCGGCTTCGCGGCGATGTTGGTGTTCTGGTATCACATCATCGCGCTCAACTGGCCGTCCTTCCCCACGTCTCCGGATATTTTGCGCCTGCTGCATTTCGGTTGGGTGGGAGTGGATCTGTTTTTCGTGCTCAGCGGATTCGTCATCTCCGCATCGGCGATGCAACTTTACGACGCCTCGCCGCACGATGCTCAGCGCGTGTTTCTCAAACGCCGCGCGGCGCGGCTGCTGCCGCTCTATTACCTTACGCTTCTCATGGCCATTCTGACGGTGCAGCATATCATGGTGACGCACCCGTGGTTCTGGGGGCACATGGCAGCGCACTTGCTGCTGGTGCATAATCTTCACCATAACAGCAGCGGCTCGATCGGCGGCCCGAACTGGTCGGTGGGGGTGGAAGCACAGTTCTATGTGGTTATCCTCCTGATCATGCCGTGGCTCAGCCGGCTGAAGCCCTGGCACGTCCTGGCTGGCGGGCTGCTTCTCGCTTTTGTTACGCGCGGCGCGGTGCTGGCGGTGGCCGAAGCGCAGAGCCGCGAGGAGTTGTGGCGCGTCGTTTACGCCATGCAGGTGCCAACCATGGCGGATGCGTTCGGCATCGGCATGGCGCTCGCACTGCTCGCGCGCCGGGGCGTGCTGGCGCGGCTTTCCCCCAGGCAGGGATTGGCGCTCGCGGCGGGCGGAGGCATCCTGCTTTATCTTTCGTTTCTGCTGCTCTGGGAGATGCCGGATTACTGGCGCCACGCGCGCACGCTCGTCTTCTGGCGCTGCCTGCCGGCGCTGTGCTTCGGCATGATTCTGGCGGGAGTGAGCCGGATACCGGCCGGGAACGGGCCGCTCATGCGGGGGTTTACCTATCTGGGCGATATCAGCTACGGCATTTATCTGTGGCACCTGCTGGTGATTCTGCTGCTGCAGCAATCGGGCATCGCCAAGGACAATCCGTCATTATTCGCCGCCCTGGCCGTGCCCCTGGTGTTGGGACTTTCGGCACTTACCTGGCATGCGCTTGAAAAACCTGCAATCAAGCAGTTCCGCTGAACGCTGCGGCGCATCATCGCCGGGGATTGCCAAGCCAGGCTTTGGCAGCTAAATTCCGGCCCAATCATAGCAAAAACGGGAGAGGCGCGTGTCCATCAAAACCCAGACCCTTGCAGGGTTTCTGTTCGATTATCTCTATCACAAGGGCGTGAAGCATGCCTTTGGCATTCCCGGGGATTTCGCGCTGCCGATGTTCCGCGCACTCGAAAACTCGCCCATTGAACTGTTCAACCTGACGCACGAGCCGTCGGTTGGGTTCGCGGCGGACGGGTATGCGCGCGTGCACGGACTGGGCGTGGCCTGCGTGACGTATTGCGTCGGCGGGCTCAACATGCTCAACGCCGTGGCCTGCGCCTATGCGGAGAAAAGCCCGCTGCTCGTGATTTCCGGCGGGCCGTCGCCGAACGACCGGCGGGTGGACGGGCTGATCCACCACAAAGTCAAGACGTTCGACACGCAGCGCCGCATTTTTGATGAAGTCACCTGCGCCAGCGCCGTGCTGCTCGACCCCGAAACCGCGCCGGGCGAAATCATCCGCGTGGTCGAGGAAGTGCTGAAACAATCGCGCCCCGGCTATATCGAGCTGCCGTTCGACCTCGTGGAAGCGCCGGTGAAGCCACCGGTGATCCGCAACCAACCGGCGGTCGAAAGCGACCGCGAAATGCTGGAGGAGGCAATCCGCGAAGCCGAGGCGTTCATCAACAACGCAAAGAAGCCGGTCATCCTCGCGGGGGTGGAGCTGCACCGTTACGGGCTTACCGATTATGCCTCGAAGATCGCGCAGAAATTCAATATCCCCATCGCCGCCGACATGCTCTCCAAGAGCACAATCAGCGAGACGAACCCGCTCTATATCGGCGTCTACAGCGGCGCGCTTTCGGAAGAGCCGTGCCAGACTTATGTGGATGAAAGCGACTGCGTGATCATGCTCGGCACGCTCGTCTACGATATCTTTCTCGGCATCGGCACCGCGAAGCTGACGCGCAAACGCTCCATGCACATCACCAGCGAGAAATGCCGCATTGGCATGCACGCTTACGAGGGCGTGCTGTTCAAGGATTTCCTCGAAGGGCTCGCCGAGGCGAACATCACCCAGCGGGCGGCGTTCAAGAATCCGAACCCGGTGAAGGAAATTGTTCCGCTTAAAGAAGCTGAGAACAATGACAAGCTGACCGTGGAATCCATGTTTCGCATCTTCGGGCTGGAGCTTCCGGAAGGATCCACACTTGTCTGCGACACCGGCGACGCGCTGACGGGCGCGCTGTCCCTGCGCACGACGCAGAGAAAGAATTTTCTTTCCGATGCCTATTACCTCTCGATGGGCTTCGCCGTGCCCGCTGCGATCGGCGTGATGGCGGCGAAGCCGGAAGGCCGCGTGTTCGCCATTGTCGGCGACGGCGCCTTCCAGATGACCGGCACCGAGCTTTCCACCTGCGCGCGCTACAAGATGGCGCCGATCGTGATCGTTATCAACAACGACGGCTACGGCACGCAGCGGCATATTCTCGACGGACCGTTCAACAACATCACGATGTGGGATTACACCAAGATCCCCGAACTGATCCGTTACGGCACGTCCACCCGCGTCAGCACCAAGGGCGAGTTCGACAAAGCGCTGAAGGAAGCCATTGCCTCAAGCGAGCTGTCGCTGATCGAGGTTGTGGTGCCGCGCGACGATTGCAGCGTACCGCTGAAGCGGCTCGGCGAGGAGCTGGGGAAAATCAGAGATTCGGAAAAGAAGCGAGCGTAAACGGCAGCGCCAACACTACCGTTCAGTTGGAGCTTTCAGGTCAGTGCCCGTCCCCGCCGCTTAGGCCGCCGCCGCGCCCGCCCATGGCCGCACCCATGATCTGGCTGATCGAGAGCCTTCCCGCCGCGCCGCCGATATAGCGTTTGATGCTTTCGACGATCGAGCGGAAGAAGCCGCCGGAAATCGTGAACAGCATGCGCATGATGTTGGCCGCCTGAAGCAGGCCTTCGGCGCTGTGCGTGATCGGCGAGACGCCGGCACCCACCATCGTGCCGCCAAGTTTGCCGAAAAGGACTTCCAAAAGAGAGGACGTGCTTCCCGGCGCATGGCCGTGACCGCCCGCGCCGCCGCCGATCTGGCCGCTGGCGAAAAGCTGGGCGCTCATGGCGCTTTGGGCGCTGGAAAGATCCGGTCCTGCCATGGGAATGCGTGGTTGTTTGTTGTTAAGGAAATTAAACCTTTATCTACCCCTGCTCCGCAAGCGAAAAGGTCATTTTTTCTTTTTCTCTATAAGATAGAGCAATTTCCGCACCGCCAGCTGGCGCGCCTCCAGACGGCTGCCGGTGAGAGGCGCCTGAATCACGGCCTCCAGGCCGGTTTCGGGATCCACTGCCGTCACTTTCAGGGCATTGCCGACGATGATCTCCTCGATCAGGTATTCGCTCATTGCCGAAGGAAATCGAGGATTTCAGATTCAGGCACCCCCTTTGCCACAAACGCCTCGCCGAGGCGCTTGAGCAAGATGAGAGTGATCTTGCCATCCTGGTTTTTCTTGTCGTGGCGCATATGGGCGAGCAGAGCCTCGGGAGTGGCGGAAAGCTTCAAGTCTGCGAGCGAGGCAGGCAGGCCGTGCGCGCGCAGGTGGCGGATCAGGCGCTGCGCCGTGCCGGAAGGGCAGAGTTGTTTGCTTTCCGAAAATTGCGCCGCGAATGCCATGCCCACGGCCACGCCTTCGCCGTGCAGAACGCTGCCGTCATACCCAGCCTCCGCCTCAATGGCGTGGCCGAAAGTATGGCCGAAATTCAGCAGCGCGCGGTCGCCGGATTCCTTTTCGTCGCGCGCCACGATCGCCGCCTTGGCTTCGCAGCTCACTCGCACAGCTTCGGCGATGGCGTGTGCGTCGCAGGCCAGCACCTCGCCGCCATGCGCTTCCAGCCATGTGAAAAATGCCTCGTCGCCGATGGCACCGTATTTCACGACTTCGGCATAGCCTGCGCGCAGCTCGCGGGGCGGCAGGGTTTTGAGCGTGTCGGTATCGGCAATCACCAACGAAGGCTGGTGGAAGGCACCAATGAGGTTCTTGCCATAGCGCGTATTAATGCCCGTTTTGCCACCGACGGCGCTGTCAACCTGCGACAGCAGCGTGGTGGGTATCTGCACGAAGCGTACGCCCCGCAGCAGCGCACTTGCGGCGAAGCCGGTGAGGTCGCCGATCACGCCGCCGCCAAGCGCGACCAGCACGGTCGAGCGGTCGGGATGGTGGGCGAGAATCTCGTCGAGCAGTGTCTCGAGCATGGCGAAGCGCTTGGTATCCTCGCCTGGGGGAAGCGTGGAGGAGGCAGTGGCGATGCCCGCGTTGCAGCAGCTTTCAGTGACGGCCGCCAGGTAACGCGTCGCGACGTGCCCGTCGGTGACGATGTGGACGCGACCCGGTTTCAGCGCTCCAATCTCTGCGCCCGCGCGAGCAAGCAGGCCGGGGC
>JAFLCR010000005.1 GCA_017302755.1 Alphaproteobacteria bacterium | reverse complement strand
TGATATTGGATGGTCACGGTGTTGTTCTGCCCCATCACCGGAATCGGATACTGCCCGCCGGCGAGGAATCGCGCCGTCTGGCCGGTGATGGCAGTGAGTGACGGCTCGGCGAGCGTGGTCACTAGCCCCTGGTCTTCCAGGATGTCGATCATGCTGTTGACGTCGAGATTACCCACCTGCGTTGTGCCGACGATGGTGTTGGAAGTGGCGAGCCTTCCGAGCAAGCCTTCCACGAAAGGCCGTCCCGTCGCCAGCCCGAAGGCCAGGTTGCTGGGGTTGAGCACGGCCTGCAGGTTGATGCCGAAATTCTTGAGCTCCGAGCGCGACACTTCGGCCACGCGCACGCGCAGCGTCACCTGGTTGGCGCCCGCGACCTGCACCATGTTGATGAGTCGCTCACTCTGTTGCATATACGCGCCGACCACGCGCTGCAGATCGGCGGCGTCGACGGGCGAGCTAACCTTGCCTTCCATTACCATGCCGCCATCGATGGAGCGGAAGCTCACCTTGGCGTCTGGCAGCATGGACTTCACGGCTTCGTTCAGGCTCGAGACGTTATGCGACACCTTCACCGTCGCGCCGAGAATCCCGCCCTCCTTATCATCCAGAGCGAAGACCGTCGTTTGCCCCACCGCCTTGCCGTAGATATACAGCATGGTCGGCGATTTCACTTCGATGTCGGCGATCGCGGGATCGGCGATCATCACTGACGCCGCGGCGCGCGGCAGCTTGATCAGCTCACCCTTGCGCACTTCGAGATTGAGCGTTTCCGTTGGCTTGATCGAGGCCGCGGCATAAGCTCCGGCACTCGTCATCATGGCAAGAAGGAAGATGAGGAGAATACGCATGGCTACCTGACCTCGCTGAGTGGGACTTCGACGTCCTTGGTTTCTGCGCCGCGGCTGACGCTGACTTTCCACATCGGCGGCGATGCGGTCTTGTTGACTTGAATGCTCTGGCTCACGTCGCGGTCGCGGGTGACGGTTTCCGCGTCCGCCTTGATGGCTTCTTCAGGCTTGCCGAGGCTTCTGAGGCTGAGCGACACTTTGCCCAGTTCGCCTGCCACGGCGACCATCTCGGCCTGCTTGGGGCTTACTTCGAGTGTCACCGTCTTGAACAGTTCGACCTTATTCTCCGGGTTCGCATAGCGCTGATCCACCGCGAGCACGCGCACATCGCGCACGAAGGTTTCGCTGACCACGCCGGTTTCGACCGTGGATTCCTTATCCAGCGTGTGGGTGACGATCAGATCCACCCGGTCGCCGGGAAATACGAAGCCGGCATTGCCGGAAGTGACGCTTACGCCGAGGGTCACGGCGCGCATGCCGGCACCCAGCACGGCGGGGAGGAAGCCGCCGTCGCCCGTTTTTACCAGGCGTGCCGCGTTGATGGGTTCGCCCGCTGTAATGTCGGCGCGGGCGATGGCGCCCTCAAAATCCTGCGGCGTCTGCATGCCTTCGGCGATATAGGAAGGGTTCATCGCGGATTCGGGCCATTCCTTCCACTCCAGGTCACGCTCGGCGCGCACGAAGGTGCCGGTTGCGATATTCGTTTTTGCGACCATGACGCGCTTGGCCGTGATCGTCGCAGCTTCGACAGCTTGCGGATCGCGGATGCCGCTCGCGTGCAGGCGCTCTTTCACCACAAAGGCGGTGATGAGAGCGAAGATGAGCGCGGCGCAGAGTAAAAGAAGTTTTGGCATACGGATTCTCACCTGTTGCCCTCATTCATAGCACGCAAGTATTAAATTGGCGTAACCAACCCATTGAACAAAAATTAAAACTGAAATGGAGTTGTTATAAATGCCTAAGGATTGCGCCCTAATTTTTAGGCATTAACCGCACATTACTTGCTGGTGAAGTACGTGGCCGGACTCGGATAAGAGAAATAATAACCCTGAAAAAGATCGACGCCGCATGCGCGCATAGCGTCGAACATCTCCACCGTTTCAATGCCTTCGGCAAGCACGAGGCAATGATGGCGATGCGCAAACTCCACGAAGCGAGCCAGCCTGTTCGCGTGTTCGGAAGTTGCAAGCGCGGCGCTCAGCATCCGGTCCAGCTTAACCACGCTCGCCTGAATATCGGGAATGATTTTACGCGCCGTCTCAAGCGAGGCGATGCCATCCAGCGCCACGCCAAAGCCCTGCTCCTGGCAGAAGGCGATGATGCGTCGCACGTGGCTCAAATCTTTCAGCGTCTGTCCCTGGGTGATGTCTAGCACGATGTTTTTGGGATCGAATTTGTACTCGCGCACGGCATCGGTGAGGCCTTCGAGGTATATGGAGGGTTTCCTCACGAAACCCGGAATGAAATTGACAAAAAGCCTGCCGGAGAGGCCCGCTTCGGTGAATGCCTGCACCGCCGCGCCATGCAGGTAACGGTCGATGCTGTGATGGATGCCCAGCGCCGCGCTCGCTTCCATGATGCGGTCGCCGGTGATGATTTCACCGGCCGGGCCGCGCAGGCGCACTAGCGATTCGTAGCCTTCCACCTTGCCGTCCTCATGCACGATGGATTGGAAATAGCATGACATCGGCTGCGCGATCAGCGTATCGATAAGCCATAGATTGGAAAGCACGCGCTCGATTTCGGGGGCTGATTTCAGCGCCGGCACGATGCTCGCCACGTTGCAGGGTTCGTCGCCGGGCATGATCGCGGCGCTGAATTCGCTGCCCGCATCCTCGAGCGTGGCACGGATGCGCCGCCAGATCGCATGCGAATTACGGCTCACCTGCATGGCGAACAATCCTTCCTGCGCCTCGACGGGCGTCAGGCCCATGCGCTCCAGCGGCACGCGCAGGTTTTCCGTGCGCGCGGATTTGAGCGCGATGCACAACCAGTATTCGCCGGTCTGGCCATAAGGCAGCTTGAGGGAGGAAAGAGTCGACATGGGGCTTTCTAGGTTTTCCTCATTGTCGCGCCGTAAGGTTATGAAAGCTTAAAAAAAAGATCGCAAGACCCTTTAATTTTAGAAGAATTATTTAATTATCAGGCTGTTTTTGCCGGTTTGCGGCGGGCGTCATATAAATGACATCGCTATGTGTTTTATTTTTATCCTCATAAGATTGAGGAGAGAGCATGTTATCGTCCACTCAAGCCCAGATGGTTAACCGCCTGGTAAGCAAGACCGAGCATGTCATCGGTTTACGGTGGGAAGTCTTGAAGGATGACCAGGCGGCGAAAATACGCGCCCTGGCTGCCGAGTATATCCCGCTGCTCATGCATGCCGCCGTGGAGTGGGGGCAGGGGCAGAACAGCTATTCCGCGATCATTGTGCCGCATTACGACGGAGCGAAGATTGCCTCCTGGAAAGCCACCGTGCGTCATCCGGACGGCACGCTCGCGCATGTGACGGTGCATCATGAGAATGATGAAACCCCTCTGATTACCTTCGCCGAACTGGAAACCCGGCTGCAGGAGTTCACGGCATTATCACCTAAGGTGGGAAAGCAGGAAACCTATCCTCCCGGGTTGACGCTCACCTGGCGCGGCAACGATGAGATAGGGCATAGGCATTCCTATGAGCAGGCCCGCGTCATTCCCATGGAAACCCATTATGGCTCCGATTACGAACGCGACCAGCAGTGGCAGCAGCATGCGTTGCATCTTCTGGAACGGGCCATGGAAGCCAGGGCTCCGGAATTTCCGTTCGCCAACATATCCAGCATGTCTTTTTTCGCGCGCCATCTATTTGAAAAAGACAGCCGCCATCATCGCCAGACGCTTGCGGAGAAAGCGGCGGAGATGGCGAGGGACGCTTTCTTCCCAACGCTTGATGCTGGCATTTGCACGCTTCTTCTTGCCGGGGATACCAATCTTTACGATCAGTTGAGTCATTACAATCTGCTTCTGCGGGATCCCGCCCGACGGGCCGTGCTGACGCAATATCCTTTCCTGGCGGAGGGCATGTTCGGTCTGGAGGACCTGCGCCGCCAGAATGCCGGAGACCGCCTGGCGCTTCTGAATGCGCTGGTCACGGCGACAGAAGCATTGGTGGCGGCGTATGGCACGGCGGAGGAGCCAGCCCGCCGGTATGCGTTATTCGACGCGGTCGCCGGGTATTTTAAATTACCGACTGATCCGTATCAGCATACGAAGACCTCGGCTGAGGTGCCGTTCCATCATTTTCTTCTGGAACGACTTTCAGGCATGCCTGCCTCCGTCGGCAATCATCACGCCGACATGTGGCTGACGACGGAAGTGGCAAGGCTTCCCAGACGGTTTCTCGCCTTTCTCTATCCGCCGGGAGAGGAGGATCGCGCGCCGCAGGTCGGCGCTTACATGGACTTTGTGAGGCTCTGCCGCCGTCTCGCTTTTGCATTGCCGCATGGGATGAATGACTTTCACGGAGACAAGGCGTTCTATGCCATGATTGCCAACCCTTCCAGCGCTGGGCCGGTGCTGGGAGACGCGGGCAAGCTGGTGAATCAGGGCGGATTCGGAGGCGCGGCGCCGAACGCCGTGGGTCTTCTCACCACCTTGC